>NZ_JACBWZ010000393.1 GCF_013870595.1 Streptomyces sp. WELS2
CGGACCCCGGAGACCCGGTCCGCCCTCATCGGCGCCCTCGCCCAGCGCGACCTGCCCACGTTCACCGTGCCCGACCCCACGGACACCCAGCTGCTCAGCCCGGACGGGCGGACCCTCTTCGGGCTGGGCGGCGGCAGGTTCGTCCGCCGGGACCTGGTGACCCATCGGGTGACCGGCAACAGGCGGCTGCCGGGTGGTGTGGACGACCTCACCGTCGCCGACCTGAGCCCCGACGGGCGCTATGTGGCCGTGCCGGCCGGGGAGGACGGCCTGCGCGTCCGGATGTGGGACACAGGTACCGGCCGCTACCACGGCCCGGCCCTGGGGCCCGCCGGCGACGGGTCCGGCACGCTGGGCAAGCCGTTGCCGGCAGGCGTCCCCGAAGGTGCCGCGGGGGAGCGGGACATGCTGGTCGGCGCTGCGGGCGGCACCCGGGCGGAGTTCGGTTTCAGCTCCAGCGGGCACGCCTACCTCTTCCTCACCGGCAGCCGCCTGGAGGTGTGGGACACCGGCAGCGGGCGCCGTCTGTTCACCCACACCGCCAAGGAGCTGGAGACGGCCGGCGGCGGCGACATGAGCCCCGACAACCGGCTGGTCGCGATGTGTGTGCAGGGCGGCGTCAGGGTCTGGGACATCCCGGCCCGGCACCGTGTCGACACGGGCTGGCGCAAGCGGTTCGCCTGCGGACCGGAGGCCAGGCTTCAGTTCTCGCCCGACAGCCGCACCCTGACCGCCACGGACACGACCGGGATCCGGCGGATCACGGCCCGGACCGGGGCCCAACCACCCCGGCTCGCTCAAGTGGCGCCGCTGAGCTGCGTGTTCAGCACGGACGGCACGCTGCTGGCCGGGGTGGGCGGTAACGACCTGCTGCTGTGGCGGCTGGACCACCCCCAAGCGCCCGTGGTCCGGTACCCGTTGACCGACATCCAGCCGGACGACATCCGCATCGACACCACCGCCCGCGTCCTGCGCTACACCGCCGCCGGCTCGAACGGGGCGACCGTCGTCCACGGCATCGACATCGGCAGCGCGCTGTCGCCGCACTGGAGCACGCGTGCCGCCGCCGCGGCGACCCTGAGCGCCGACGGTTCGGTGCTGGCCGTCCTGGACAGCGGCGGCAAGGGCCCGGCCCGGCTGCGGATCCACGACGGGCTGACCGGCCGGCCGCGGTACACGATCCGCGTGGCCGGGGTGCCCGGGGACTCCGACGCCCTGCGGGACAGCGGCCGGACGGCGATGTTCCTCAGCGCCGACGGCCGGCGCCTCGCCTTCGGCTCGGGCCCGGCCGACCCGATGGGGCCGACGCGGATCACCGTGTGGGACACCGTCCACGACCGGAAGCTCACCGAGCTGAAACCCTACGACGACGACATGCCCCTGGCCGGGTGGGTGCTCAGCCCGGACGGCCGGGAACTGCTGACCACCGGCATCGTCGACGCGACGGTGACCGTATGGGACGCCGGCACCGGCCGCAAGGCCGGGGACATCCGGGTCCAGGAGGCGCGGAAGGGGCGGGACGACGCCGGTGCCGGGGCCTTCGTCAGCTCCATGTCGTACGACGGCGCCGTCCTGTTGATGAGCGACGGAACCCTGCTGTCGGCCGACGGCCACGGCCGGCGACGGGAGACGATGGACTGCGCTTGCGTGAGCGTCCTGAGCCCCGACGGCAAGCGCGCCGCCTTCGCGGACGTCGACGGCGGCATCACGGTGTGGGACGTCGGGCGAGGGACCTCGCTGGGCTCGCTGCCCGGCGGCTACTTCAGGGGCGCCACGGGCGAACAGGAGGAGACGACCGCGCTGGCGTTCTCCCCGGACGGCAGCGTGCTGGCCGCGGCCGGAGCGCAGGGCACCGTACGGCTGTGGGACGTCGACTCCCGCCGCCGGCTGGGCACCGACCTGCCCACGGCCGGCGACCGCGTCCTCGCCCTCGCCTTCACCGACGGCGGAGGCAGCCTGTACGTCGCGGGGGAACACGTACCGTCGCAGCGCGTCGTGCTGGACCCGGACCGCGTGGCCGGGACGGTGTGCCACCGCGCCGGGGGCGGGCTGTCCCGCGCGCAATGGCGGATGTACGTGGCGGACGTTCCTTACCGGCGGGTCTGTTAGCGGGCGCGGGGGTGCGCACCCGGCGCGGCCACCACGCGGCACCGCGATCCACTGCGTCCGCGTCCGGCCGGTGCGTCGGCGAGGACCGGGGGACGGGCCGCGTTTCGTCTCCCTTCACCGTCCTTCCCGTCGGTCCGCCGCCGAGGCGCACGCCGCCCGGTGCCGCCGGTTCCCGTCCCCTTCGAACGCGAGGAACTTCGCGGACTTCTCGGCGAGCACGGCGGCGAAGAACGCGGGCGCCTCCTCGCCGAGCATCCGGTACAGCGCGACCAAGCTGGTGATCGCGGTGTCCGCGACCTCCTCCTGCACCTGCCGCCACGTGTGGCTCCGGCCCTTTCTGGGGTTGGTGCCCCACGCGCCGATCACCGCCTGCGCGGTCTCGCCGGCCTCCTCGGAGATCTTGAGCGCTTGCAGCGTCCACTGCTGCTCCGGGGGCATCCCGCGCTCGGTGTCCAGGGCGGTGAAGAGCGCGGCGAGACGGCCGATGTCGTCCCATGGCGGCGGCGCGTCCGAGGTGATGGGTCCTTCGGGGATGCTCATAGGGGTTCGCGCTCCTGGGAGTTCCGCCGGCTCGGGGGCCGGACCGCGTTCATGATGGCAGGCGGCCACTCCGGTCGCGATCCCGTCCGCGGCCCACGCCCCCGACACGTCACCGGTGCCCTGCGGGACGTGGCCCGGAGACGGCGACGGCCCCCGCGCACACGGCCCGTACCGTCGGTCAGCGGACGCGGCGCAGGGCCTCCGGGGTCAGGTCGGCGAGGGTGGGATAGCCGTCGACGGCCATGAGGAGGTCGGTCTCGGCGAGCAGGGCACGCAGCACGTGCACGATGCCGTCGGTGCCGCCGAGGGCCGCGCCGTAGGCGTAGGGGCGGCCGATGCCCACGGCCGTGGCGCCCAGGGCGATGGCCTTGACGACGTCGGCTCCGCTGCGCACCCCGGAGTCGAACAGCACGGGCAGGCCGTCGGCGGCCTCGGCCACGGCGGGCAGGGCGTCGAGCGCGGGCAGGCCGCCGTTGGCCTGCCGGCCGCCGTGGTTGGAGCAGTAGACGCCGTCCACACCGCCGTCCTTGGCGCGGCGGACGTCGTCGGGGTGGCAGATGCCCTTGAGGATCAGCGGCAGATCGGTCATCGACCGCAGCCAGGGCAGGTCGTTCCAGGTGAGCGGATTGCCGAAGAGCCGCACCCAGTGCATCACGGCGGCCGCCGGATCCTCCTCGGGAGGTTTGGCGAGCCGGGAGCGGAACACCGGGTCGGAGAAGTAGTTGGCCAGGCAATGGCCGCGCAGCTGGGGGAAGTTGGCGGCCGTCAGGTCGCGCGGTCGCCAGCCGGGGATCCAGGTGTCGAGGGTGACCACGATGCCCCGGAACCCGGCGGCCTCCGCCCGGTGCACCAGGCTCTCGGCCACCTCCCGGTCGGTGGGCGTGTAGAGCTGGAAGAAGCCGGGCGTGTCGCCGAACTCGGGGACCACCTCCTCCATCGGGTCGACCGTGAGGGTGGAGGCGACCATGGGCACGCCGGTGCGGGCGGCGGCCCGCGCGGCGGCGAGATCGCCGTGGCCGTCCTGGGCGCACAGCCCGATCACCCCGACCGGCGCCATGAACAGCGGTGTGGCCAGCCGCATGCCGAACAGGTCCACCGACAGGTCGCGTCGGGTGGGGCTCACCATCATCCGCGGCACGAGTCCCCATCCCTCGAACGCGGTGACGTTCGCCCGCTGGGTGTACTCGTCACCGGCACCGCCGGCCACGTACGAGCGCACCGACGGCGACATGGCCGCCTGGGCCTGTGCTTCGAGGTCCGCGTAGGTCATCGGCAGGCCGGGGACCACTCCCCGCAGCCCGTCGAGGTAGATCTCGTACTGGTAGTCGGCGTAGGACATGATCCGGCTCCCCGGTGCTTCGCTGTTTCCGGTACGGCCCGTCGGCACGGGCGTCGAGTCCGACAGCGGAAGCGACGGCCCCGCAGGCCCACGGGACGCGGGATTGCCGCCCAACATACGCCCCGGACGCGGGAATCGGCGAAGCCGCCCGAGTCCTTCCGGGCCCCGGGCCGTGCCACCCTCCGGCCAGCCGGGCGACGCGCGCCCGGCCTGTCCGGGCGGCACGGCTGTGCGGACCTACTCGCCTGGCACGGCGTCCAGCGCCGGCGCGATGACCGCGAAGCATTCGTCGGTCAGCGCGGCGGGATCCTCCGTGCCGTCGCTCTCGCTCCACTGTTGCAGCACCGTGTGGAAGGCGGTCAGCGCCATCCCGGCGGCCAGGCGCGGGTACAGCTCCGCCGCCGGATCGAGGCCGAGGCGCTCGGCGACCACGGCCGCCAGCTCCTCGCGCCACTGGGCCTGGCGTTCGAGGAAGCGGGCGAGCAGGGCGGGGGTTCCGAGGATCAACTGCACGACGCGCAGGGTCCGTTCGGTCTGACCCGCGCAGGCGTCGATGGACCGCCACACCGTGTGCCGCAGGGCGGTGGACGGCGGTTCGGACGCCGGACGGCTCGCCAGCTCCTCCCGCATGGCCGCGCCCAGCCCGGTCAGGAACTGGACGACCACGTCCTCCTTGGAGGCGAAGTAGCGGAAGAACGTCCGCTTGGACACCCCCGCGGCGGCGGCGATCTCGTCCACCGTGACCGCGTCGAACCCGCCGCGCGCCAGCAGTCCCAGCGCCGCCTGGGTCAACTCGTCGGCGACGAGCTGCCGCTTGCGCTGGGCCAGGGTTCCTACGGGACGGGAAGTCATCCCCCCATCGTATCCGTCGTGCCCTGCTTGGCTCTCGATGCCACACTTGACACTCGATGACACATCGGGCACGGTGAGCCGTATGACGAGTCAGAAGCGCTGGACCGCCGACCGGATTCCGGACCAGGAGGGGCGGGTGTTCGTCGTGACGGGCGCGAACAGCGGCCTCGGCCTCGCGACCACCCGGGCACTCGCCCGCAAAGGCGCCCATGTGATCCTCGCCGTCCGTGACGAGGACAAGGGGCGGCGAGCGGTCGCACGGGCGACGGCCGGCGGATCCGGGGCCCGGCTCGAGGTGCGGCGGCTGGACCTGTCCGACCCGGACTCGGTCCGCGCGTTCGCCGGCCGGCTGCGCTCCGACGGCGTGCGTCCCGACGTGCTCGTCAACAACGCCGGCGTGATGGCGCCGCCCAGGACGCTCACCGCGCGGGGTCAGGAAGTCCAGTTCGCCGTCAACCACCTCGGCCACTTCGCCCTCACCGGCCTGCTGCTCGACCTGCTGGCCCGGGGCGACGACCCCCGCGTGGTCACGGTGACCTCCGCCAACCACCGCCGGGGCAGGATCTTCTTCGACGATCCGACCGGTGAGCGCGGGTACTCGCCGATGGGGTACTACAACCAGTCCAAGCTCGCCAACGCCGTGTTCGGCCGGGAGCTGCACCGGCGGCTGAGCGCGGCCGGCAGCCCGGTCCGCAGCGTGCTCGCCCACCCCGGCTACGCGGCCACGAATCTGCAGACGGCCGCCCCCGTCGCCATGGTGAGGTTCCTCTTCGGCCGTCTGCTCCTGCCCCTCGCCCAGACCCCGGACCAGGGCGCCCTGCCCCAGCTGTACGCGGCCACCGCCGAGGAGGTGCG
>NZ_JACBWZ010000394.1 GCF_013870595.1 Streptomyces sp. WELS2
GGAGCTCGGTCGCGCGGGCGCGGGCGGCCGGGAGGCCGGCGTGGGCGGCGACCGGGACGACGACTTCCAGGTAGCACTTGAGCTTGGGCTCGGTGCCGCTGGGGCGGACGATGACGCGGGCGCCGTCCAGGGTGTAGCGCAGGCCGTCGGTGGGCGGCAGCTCGGCCGTGCCCCGCGTCAGGTCCTCGGCGTTCGTGACGGGGAGGCCCGCCAGCGCGGTCGGAGGGTGCTCGCGCAGCCGGCGCATCGCGTCCGCGATCAGCGACAGGTCCTCGACCCGCACCGACAGCTGGTCGGTGGCGTGCAGGCCGTGCTCCACGGCGAGGTCGTCGAGCAGGTCGAGAAGGGTGCGGCCCTCCTCCTTCAGCACCGACGCCAGCTCGGTGATCAGCAGCGCGGCGGTGATGCCGTCCTTGTCGCGCACGCCCTCGGGGTCCACGCAGTAGCCGAGGGCCTCCTCGTAGCCGTAGCGCAGGCCGTCCACGCGGGCGATCCACTTGAAGCCGGTCAGGGTCTCCTCGTACGGCAGCCCCGCCTTGCCGGCGATCCGGCCGAGCAGGGAGGAGGAGACGATCGACTCCGCGAACGTGCCGGTCGCGCCGCGGCGGACCAGGTGGGCGGCGAGCAGGGCGCCGACCTCGTCGCCGCGCAGCATCCGCCAGTCGGCGCCGTCCCTGACGGCCACCGCGCAGCGGTCGGCGTCGGGGTCGTTGGCGATGACCAGGTCCGGGCCGGTGGCGCGGGCCCGGGCGAACGCCAGGTCCATCGCGCCCGGCTCCTCCGGGTTCGGGAAGGCGACCGTCGGGAAGTCCGGGTCCGGCTCGGCCTGCTCGGCGACCAGCACCGGCTCGGGGAACCCGGCCCGGGCGAAGGCGGCCAGCAGTACGTCCTTGCCGACGCCGTGCATGGCCGTGTAGACCGTGCGGGCGGTGCGCGGGGAGTCCGCCGCGAGGACGGCGTCCGTACGGGCCAGATACGCGTCCAGGACCGAGTCGTCCAGGATCTCCCAGCCGGCGTCCGGGCGCGGTACGTCGTGCAGGGAGGCGATGGCGTCGATCTCGGCGGCGATCTCCGCGTCGGCGGGCGGCACGATCTGGGAGCCGTCGCCGAGGTAGACCTTGTAGCCGTTGTCCCGGGGCGGGTTGTGGCTGGCGGTGACCTCCACGCCGGCCACCGCGCCGAGGTGCCGGATCGCGAAGGCCAGCACGGGGGTGGGCAGCGGGCGGGGGAGCACGGCGGCACGCAGACCGGCGCCGGTCATCACGGCGGCGGTGTCCCGGGCGAAGTCGGCCGACTTGTGCCGGGCGTCGTAGCCGATGACCACCAGTCCGTCGCCCTGTCCCCGCTTGCGCAGGTACGCGGCGAGACCGGCGGCGGCGCGGATGACGACGCCGCGGTTCATGCGCATGGGGCCGGCGCCGAGTTCGCCGCGCAGGCCCGCCGTGCCGAACTGGAGCGTGCCGTTGAAGCGGGCCGCCAGCTCCGCCGTGTCACCGGCGTCGATCAGCTTGGCCAGTTCGTCGCGGGTCTCCTGGTCGGGATCCTCGGCGAGCCACGCCTCGGCCCGGGCGATGAGATCGTCGTGCACCTTGGGATCAACCTCTCCTAGTCGTCGCTGGGGGCGTCGCCCCCGAACCCCCGTTCGCCCGCCCGCCCGTCCGGAACCACCGGTCGGGAGGCGGGCGCGACGGGAGTCCCGTCACCGGCGCCGCGGCGCCCGCGTCCGCTTACAGCTTGCCCAGCACCCGGGCCAGCAGCTGGCCCATCCGGGCCGCCGAGTCGCGGCCGGCCTGGAGGACCTCCTCGTGGTTGAGGGGCTCGCCGGTCATGCCCGCGGCCAGGTTGGTGACCAGGGAGATGCCCAGCACCTCGGCGCCCGCCTCGCGCGCGGCGATGGCCTCCAGGACGGTGGACATGCCGACCAGGTCCGCGCCGATGACGCGGGCCATGCGGACCTCGGCCGGGGTCTCGTAGTGCGGGCCGGGGAACTGGGCGTAGACGCCCTCCTCCAGCGTGGGGTCGATCTCCTTGCACAGGGCGCGCAGGCGCGGCGAGTAAAGGTCCGTCAGGTCGACGAAGTTCGCGCCGACGATCGGGGACGTCGCCGTCAGGTTGATGTGGTCGCTGATCAGCACCGGCTGGCCGGGGCGCATGCCCTCGCGCAGACCGCCGCAGCCGTTGGTGAGCACCACGGTCTTGCAGCCGGCCGCGACCGCCGTGCGCACGCCGTGCGCGACCGCCGCGACGCCACGGCCCTCGTAGTAGTGGGTGCGGCCCAGGAAGACCAGGGCGCGCTTGTCACCGAAGGAGTACGAGCGGATCTTGCCGCCGTGCCCCTCGACGGCCGGCGGCGGGAAGCCGGGCAGCTCGGTGACCTGGAACTCGGCGTCGGGGGCGCCCAGCGCGTCGACGGCCGGAGCCCAGCCGGAGCCCATCACGAGGGCGACGTCGTGGGTCTCGGCGCCGGTGAGGGCGCGCAGGCGCGCGGCGGCGGCGTCGGCGGCGGCGTAGGGGTCGCCCTGGATGTCGTCCGGAAGAAGAGATGCGTTCACGCCGATGAGGGTAACCGCTCTTCGCCTACGCGCGTAGATGACAGAGCACACGGGTTTGTGTTCGTTGCCTTGTCGTTTTCCACAAACGGTGGACGAAACGGGAGGTAAGGGGCGCGGCGCCGGTCTCAGCAGGGGCGCTTGCGGAGTTCCATCACATAGTCGTGCGGGGCGCCCGCCGACTCCGCCGCGTCGGCGATCTCGCCCAGATAGCGCGCCGACGGCAGCCCGCCCTCGTAACCGTTGAGGACGTAGGCCCAGGCCGGCTCCTCACCGTCCAGGGTGTGCGCGCGCACCCGGACCCGGCGGTACAGGTCCAGCCCCACCCCTTCCCACCGGTCGAGCGACTCCTCGTCCATCGGCGCGATGTCGTACAGGCCGACGAACACCTGGGCCAGCGGGTCCTCCACGATCGTCGCCAGCGCGCCCTCCCAGCCGAGCTGCTCGCCGCCGAAGGTCAGCCGCCAGCCGTTCAGCCAGCCGGTGGCGCGCAGCGGCGAGTGCGGGGCGCGGCGGGACATCAGGCGCGCGTCGAGGTTGCCGGCGTAGGCGGCATAGAGCGACATGGGGAGAGGGTACGGCAGACGTCCCGCGCGCCCCGCGCGTCACGGGAGCGGCCCGGCGGCGCCCCCGGGCAGTAGCACCTTGATGCGTGCGGGACAATGGAGTACGTGACTCGGATCGTGATCATCGGTGGCGGACCCGGCGGATACGAGGCGGCCCTGGTGGCCGCCCAGCTCGGCGCGGAGGTGACCGTCGTCGACTGCGACGGTCTGGGCGGAGCGTCGGTGCTGACCGACTGCGTGCCGTCGAAGACCCTTATCGCTACGGCCGAGGTGATGACCACCTTCGACTCCTCCTACGAGGAGCTGGGGATCATCGTGGCCGACGACACCCCGCCGCTGGAGCGGTCGGCCCGGGTGGTCGGGGTGGACCTCGGCAAGGTCAACCGCCGGGTGAAGCGCCTCGCGCTCGCCCAGTCCCACGACATCACCGCGTCCGTCACGCGCGCCGGCGCCCGGGTCATGCGCGGGCGCGGCCGGCTGGAGGGCATGCAGGCCCTGGACGGGTCCCGCAAGGTCGTCGTCACCGCCGCCGACGGCACCGAGGAGACCCTCACCGCCGACGCCGTCCTCATCGCCACCGGCGGCCACCCCCGCGAGCTGCCCGACGCCCGCCCCGACGGCGAGCGCATCCTGAACTGGACCCAGGTCTACGACCTCACCGAGCTGCCCGAAGAGCTGATCGTGGTCGGCTCCGGCGTCACCGGCGCCGAGTTCGCCGGCGCCTACCAGGCCCTCGGCTCCAAGGTCACCCTCGTCTCCTCCCGCGACCGCGTGCTGCCCGGCGAGGACCCGGACGCCGCCGCCGTGCTGGAGGACGTCTTCCGGCGCCGCGGCATGAACGTCATGGCCCGCTCCCGCGCGCAGTCCGCCAAGCGCGTCGGCGACCGGGTCGAGGTCGCGCTGGCCGACGGCCGGGTCATCACCGGCACGCACTGCCTGATGGCCGTCGGCGCCATCCCGAACAGCGCGGGCCTCGGCCTGGAGGAGGCCGGCGTCAAGCTGCGCGAGTCCGGGCACATCTGGACCGACAAGGTCTCGCGCACCACCGCCCCCGGCGTCTACGCGGCCGGCGACGTCACCGGCGTCTTCGCCCTCGCCTCCGTGGCCGCCATGCAGGGGCGGATCGCGATGTACCACTTCCTCGGCGACGCGGTGGCCCCGCTGAACCTGAAGACGGTCTCCTCGAACGTCTTCACGGACCCCGAGATCGCGACCGTCGGCTACACGCAGGCGGACGTGGACGCGGGCAAGATCGACGCCCGCGTGGTCAAGCTGCCGCTGCTGCGCAACCCGCGCGCCAAGATGCAGGGCATCCGGGACGGCTTCGTGAAGATCTTCTGCCGGCCGGGCACCGGGATCGTCGTCGGCGGTGTCGTGGTGGCGCCGCGCGCCTCGGAACTGATCCACCCCATCTCGATCGCCGTCGACAACAATATGACGGTCGAACAGATCGCGAACGCCTTCACCGTGTACCCCTCCCTTTCGGGGTCGATCGCGGAGGTCGCCCGGCAGTTGCACACCCGCAAGGCGAGCGCCGAGGGCTGACGGCTCCGGCCGGCTCATCGCTGGTCAGACGGGCCGGGGCGCCGACGGCGGGCGAAACCGCCCCGATCGGCGCCCTATACCACTTCGCGTCCCACACTGCGAACAACTTCTGCTATTCGCCGCAAACTGCTGAAAGCAGACGGTCGCTGGGGTTACTGTCAGTTTCGTGTTCGCTGCTGAACGTCGCCAATTGATCCTCGAAATGGTGCGAGCGAACGGTGCCGTGTCGCTCCGTGAGCTCGCCCGCGTCGTCCAGACCTCCGAAGTGACCGTACGGCGGGACGTGCGCGCGCTGGAGGCAGAAGGACTCCTCGACCGCCGTCACGGCGGTGCGGTACTGCCGGGCGGGTTCACACGGGAGTCCGGCTTCCCGCAGAAGTCGCATCTCGCGACCGCCGAGAAGACGGCCATCGCCGACCTCGCCGCGGGCCTCGTCGACGAGGGCGAGGCCATCGTGGTCGGGGCGGGTACGACCACGCAGGAGCTGGCCCGCCGCCTCGCGCGCGTGCCGGGCCTGACGGTCGTCACCAACTCCCTCCTGGTGGCCCAGGCGCTCGCCCACGCCAACCGGGTGGAGGTCGTGATGACCGGGGGCACCCTGCGCGGCTCCAACTACGCCCTCGTCGGCTCCGGCGCCGAGCAGTCCCTCCAGGGCCTGCGCGTCTCCAGGGCCTTCCTCTCCGGGAGCGGCCTGACCGCCGAACGCGGCCTGTCCACCTCCAACATGCTCTCGGCGTCCGTCGACCGGGCCCTCGTCCAGGCCGCCGCGGAGGTCGTGGTCCTCGCCGACCACACCAAGCTCGGCACGGACACGATGTTCCAGACCGTGCCGACGGACCTGATCACCCGCCTGGTCACCGACGAGCCGCCGCCCCACGACGACCGCGCGGTCACCGAACTGCAGGCCCTCGCCGACCAGGGCGTCCAGATCGCCGTTGCGGGGGCGAGCGGAAACCCGGGGGGTGACCAGGTCCCGGCGGGCCGCCGCACCTCCCTGCCGGGACCCCGCAGAAGCCACGTAC
>NZ_JACBWZ010000395.1 GCF_013870595.1 Streptomyces sp. WELS2
GCGCTCGCCGTCGCAGCCGACAACATAGCGGGCGCTCACCCGGACGGGCCGGCCGTCGGGGCCGGTGGCCTCGGCCTCGACACCGGTGTCCGTGACGGTCAGCGCGCGCAGTTCGTGGCCGCGCCGGACGGTGGCGCCCAGGGAGAGCGCCCAGGTCTGGAGCAGTTCCTCGGTGCGGGTCTGCGGGACCTTCCACTGGCCGGGGTACGGCGTGGGCAGGGTGAGGTCCAGCGGGACGCCGCCGAAGTGGCCCATCACGTCGTTCGGCGGGGTGCCGAGCGCCTCGAGCAGGCCGCGGGCCGCGAAGATCTCCATGGTGCGGGCGTGCAGGGTCGAGGCGCGGGACTCGGTGGTCGGCCGGGGCAGCCGCTCCAGCACGACCACCTCGGCGCCGCCGAGGCGCAGCTCGCCGGCGAGCATCAGCCCGACCGGGCCCGCGCCCACGACGAGGACGTCAGTCCGCATGGCCGCGCCGCGCTTCGGCGTAGTCCTTGGCGTGGCCGAGGGTGGCGCGGCTGTTGGTGCTCAGCGCGCTGTGCACATAGGCGCGTGCTTCGGCGATCCCGGCGTCGGGGCCGAGGATCCGCGTGATGTTGTCGGTGTTGAGGACCACGGTGTGCTGGGAGGAGGCCGACACTCCGTCCTCGTCCTCGGTGAAGGTCCAGTAGCCGGTGTGCAGGTTCATCAGCGCGGGCAGCGTGACCTGCTTGTAGGCGATCTTCCGGTGCGGGAAGCAGACCCGGTACGACTTGGTGGTGTGGGTGGAGCCGTCCTTGGCCCGGGTGTCCATCTCCAGGGTCTGCAGGCCCGGGTACTCCTCCTCGCAGCGCACGGCGGCCACGTGCGGCAGCCGCTCGGACCACAGGTGGGCGTCGTTGATGAAGTCGTAGACGTCCTTGGCCGACCCGGCGATCCGGATGGTGTCCTCGAAGGAGAAGGTGATCTCCCGCGCGGCGTGCGCGAACTCCACGTTGGTCTTCAGCGAGGCCAGCTCGGTGCGGGAGTTGCGGTCCACGGCCTCGTCGATCCAGGCCAGGCCCTCGGGGTCGTCGTCGATGGCGCGGTAGTCGTGCAGCAGCCGCACCCGGGCGGCGGACTCGCCGGCCGGCTCGATGATCCAGGTGCCGCCCATGGCCGCGACCGGCGGGGCGGAGACCTCCTGGCGGAAGGTGATCGTCAGGCCCTGCGGGTCCAGGGTGCGGCGGGAGGTCCAGTTCTTGGCCTCCCCGTTGGCGGTGGCCCAGATCCGGATCCGCTCCTCGGTCTCCCCGCCCTCCAGGCGGTCGGCGAAGATGGTGGGCGGGAAGATGCGCGGCCAGTTCTCCACGTCGGCCAGCAGCCGGTACACCGCCTCGGCCGGGGCGGCGATGGTGATCTCGTGCTCGACCTCACGGGTGGTCATCGCGGTGGCTCCTTGGAAGGCGGGGGGATCAGAAGTTGCCGAGGCCGCCGCAGACGTTGAGCGCCTGCGCGGTGATGGAGGCGGCGGTGTCCGAGGCCAGGTAGCCGACCAGGCCGGCGACCTCCTCGGGGGTGGAGTAGCGGCCGAGCGGGATCTTCGACTGGAACTTCTCGAGGATCGCGTCCTCGGTGGTGTCGTAGGCGGCCGCGTAGCCCTGGCGCACCCGCTGGGCCATCGGCGTCTCGACGTAGCCCGGGCAGACGGCGTTGACGGTGATGCCGGTCGGGGCCAGCTCGTTGCCGAGTGCCTTGGTGAAGCCGACCACGCCGTGCTTGGACGCCGAGTACGGGGCGCCCAGGACGACGCCCTGCTTGCCCGCGGTGGAGGCGATGTTGATGATGCGGCCCCAGCTCTTGTGCCGCAGGCCACCGGTGTTCAGCACCTCGCGGGTCAGCCGGAAGACGCTGTTGAGGTTGGTGTCGATCACGTCGTGCCACAGCTCGTCGTCGATGTCCGCGGTCACCCCGCCGCCACTGCGGCCGGCGTTGTTCACCAGCACGTCCACCGTGCCGAACCGGTCCACGGCCGCCCGCACGAACGCGCGTACGTCGGCGTCGGAGCGGACGTCCAGCGTGGCGCCGTCCGCCTCCAGACCGGCGCCCTGCAGCTCCTTCACGGTCGCGGCCACGTTCTCGGCGTTGCGCGCGCCCAGGAACACCCGGTGCCCCTGCTCGGCCAGCAGCCGGGCCACGGCCAGGCCGATGCCGCTGGTCGCCCCGGTCACCAGGGCGACCCGCTTGTCCTGCGCCATTGTTTCCTCCTGCGGAATCGATGCGGAAAAAGAGCCGCCGCCGGACCGGGGGTGCTTCCCGGCCGGTCCGGCGGCGGGGCCGCGAGGGTGGTTCGCGGCCGGTGCCGGGCGACGGCGCCCGGGTCAGACCGCGGTGGGCTGAGCGATGTGCGCGTTGACGACCTCGATGAGGGCGCGCGGGGTGGTGGCGTCGGTCAGCGCGGTGTCGTCCAGCGTGATGCCGAACTCGCGCTCGATGCGGCCGCCGGTCTCCAGCAGTGCCAGGGACTCGTAGCCCAGCGCCTCGAACTCGGAGTCGAGGAAGTCGGCGCTGTCGAGGTCGACGCTCTCGTCGGCGC
Source organism: Streptomyces sp. WELS2 (assembly GCF_013870595.1). Classification (GTDB taxonomy): domain Bacteria; phylum Actinomycetota; class Actinomycetes; order Streptomycetales; family Streptomycetaceae; genus Streptomyces. Next base: position 2,552 of record NZ_JACBWZ010000395.1, read on the forward strand.
CGGCGCCTTCGAGGAGGATGCGCTTGAGGTCGTCGACGGTGAATTCCCGAGTGGTCATGGGTGTTTCCTTCTTCCGTGGACAAGCGGGGCGGCCCCCGCCGCGGGATTCGCCAGTGGCCCTGCCAGGACCACGAGCGCGGGATTCGTCAGTGGGCGGCGCGGACCACGAGCGCGGAGTTGAATCCGTTGAAGCCGCGGGCCAGGACGAGCGCCGTGCGCAGTTCGGCCGGGCGCGCCTCGCCCGTGACCAGGTCCAGGCCGTAGCCGTCGGCGGGCTCGACGTTCGTGGTGGGCGGGATCAGCCCCTCCTCGATGGCGAGCAGCGCGGTGGCCACGTCCAGCGGGGCGGCGCCGGAGTACAGGCGGCCGGTCATGGTCTTGGGCGCGGTGACCGGGACGCCGCGGGCGCCGAAGACGGCGGTGAGCGCCTCGGCCTCGACGCGGTCCAGCTCCGGGATCGCGGCGGCGTCGGCGAACACCACGTCCACCTCGTCCGGGGTCACGCCCGCGTCGGCGAGGGCCAGCTCGATCGCCTTGCGCAGGCCCGGCGGGCGGCCGCTGCCCGGCCTGGGGTCGAACGTGGAGCCGTAGCCCGCGATCTCGCCGTACGTCCGGGCGCCCCGGGAACGGGCCGCCTCGGCGTTCTCCAGGATGAGGATCGCGCCGCCCTCGCCCGGGACGTGCCCGCGCGCCCCGGCGTCGAACGGCAGGTAGGCGCGCTCGGGGTCGTCGCTGGTGCTCAGCCGCTTGCCGGCCAGCTGGGCGACCCAGCCCCAGGTGCACACGGAGGCGTCCATGCCGCCGGAGACGATCAGCCGGGTGCCCTTGCGGATCTGCCGGCGGGCCTGGGCGAGCGCGTCCAGGCCGCCCGCCTGCTCGCTGACGACGACGCCGCTGGGGCCCTTCATGCCGTTGCGGATCGAGATCTGGCCGGAGTTGACCGCGTAGAACCAGGCGAAGGACTGGTAGGCGCTGACGTGCTGGCCGCCCTTGCTCCACAGCGCCTGGAGTTCGCGCTGGCCGAACTCGAAGCCGCCGGAGGAGCTGGCGGTGACCACGCCCATGTCGAACTCGGGCAGCTCCTGCGGCTTCACCCCGGCGTCCGCGAGCGCCCAGTCGGCGGCCACGAGCGCGAGCCGCGTCATGTGGTCGGTCTGCGGCAGCAGCCGGCTGGGCAGGTGGTCGCGGGCTTCGAAGCCGGGGACCTCGCCGGCCAGCCGGGCGGGGTACGGCGAGGGGTCGAAGCGGGTGACGCGGCCGATGCCGCCCTTGCCGGTCCGGGTCGCCGCCCAGTAGTCCTGGGTGCCCAGGCCGTTGGGGGCCGCGACGCCCAGTCCGGTGACCACCACCTTCGTGGCCGTGCCGGTCATGCCACGCTCCTCTCGGGCCGGGCGAGCACCATGGCGCTCTGGAATCCGCCGAATCCGCTGCCGACCGTCAGGACGGTGTCCGTGCGGTGCTCGCGGGCGGTGAGCGGCACGTAGTCCAGGTCGCACTCCGGGTCGGGGGTGTGCAGGTTGGCCGTCGGGGGCACGACGTTGTGCTCCATGGCCAGGGCGGACGCGGCGATCTCGATGGAGCCGATCGCGCCCAGCGAGTGGCCCACCATCGACTTGATGGAGGAGACCGGGGTGCGGTACGCGTGCTCGCCCAGGCTCTTCTTGAACGCGGCCGTCTCGTGCCGGTCGTTCTGCTTGGTGCCCGAGCCGTGCGCGTTGATGTAGTCGATCTCGTCGCCGTCGATCCGGGCCTCGTCGAGCGCGACGCGGATGGCCTCGGCCATCTCGGCGCCGTCGGGGCGCAGCCCGGTCATGTGGTACGCGTTGGAGCGGGTGGCGTAGCCGGCGATCTCGGCGTAGATGTGAGCGCCGCGCGCGCGGGCGCTCTCCAGCTCCTCCAGCACGAAGAAGGCGGAGCCCTCGCCGAGCACGAAGCCGTTGCGGGTGCCGTCGAAGGGGCGGGAGGCGTGCTCGGGGTCGTCGTTGCGCGGGGTCGTCGCCTTGATCGCGTCGAAGCACGCCATGGTGATCGGCGAGATCGGCGCGTCCGACGAACCGGCGATCATGACGTCCGCCGAGCCCTCGCGGATCAGCTCCACCGCGTGGCCGACCGAGTCCAGGCCGGAGGTGCAGCCGGTGGAGACCACCGTGCTGGGGCCCTCCGCGCCCACCTGCCAGGCGACCTCGGCGGCGAAGGAGCTGGGGACCATGTGGTTGTACAGGTGCGGGACCGCGTAGGTGTGGTCGACCAGGTCGAGCAGGCCGCCGTTGCTGACGACCCGGTACTCCTGGTCCAGCCCCATGGTCGCGCCGACCGCGCTGCCCACGGTGACGCCGACGCGGTAGGGGTCGATGCCGGTCAGCTCGATGCCGCTGTCGGTGACCGCCTCGCGGGTGGCCACGACGGCGAGCTGGGCGGCGCGGTCCATGCGCCGTATCTCCTGCGGGCTCAGCCCGTGCTCCTCCGGATCGAAGTCGATCTCGGCGGCGACCCGCGAGCGGAACTGGGCGGGGTCGAAGAAGGTGATGCCGCGGGTCGCGGTGCGGCCCTCGCTCAGCAGGCTCCAGAAGTTCTTCACGCCGATGCCGCCCGGCGCGAGCACGCCGATGCCGGTGACGACGACGCGCCGGGGCGTCATGCGGAGGCCTCCCAGTGGTAGAAGCGCGTGGCCATCGCGTCCTTGGGCGAGCGCCAGGTCTGCGGGTCGTACGCCTCGATGAACGGCTTGAGGTCCTCGCTGATCCGGATGAAGCGCGGGTCGGTCTTGGCCTCCTCGATCAGCTCGCCGCCGTTGTCGGTGTCGAAGTCCTGGAGGTGGAAGTACAGGCCCCGGTACTTGAACAGCTGACGGCGGCGGGTGCCCATGCGGTGGGGCATCTCGGTCTCGTCGAAGACGCCGAAGAGGCGGGCGACGTCGTCGCTGGCGTGCGGCTCCATCCGGGCCACGATCAACGTGCTGTGCTTCATGGTGGGTGTCTCCTCACGACGGTTCGCGGCCGGACACGGCCGGGCGCGGCCGGAGTTGCTCGGGCGGGTGACGCAAGAGATGGGGTGGTGGCGGGGCGGGCGGGGCCGTGGCACGGGCCCAGGACGGCGACGAGACGGCCTTCGCTGCGGCCTACCGGATC
>NZ_JACBWZ010000396.1 GCF_013870595.1 Streptomyces sp. WELS2
GCCGACCACCAGCGCCGGCCGCGGCGGCGCGGTGGAAGGCGCGGAAGCCGTGCGCGTGGGCCTCGACGTAGCCGAGGTAGGCATCGAGGCCGGCGGTCAGCTGCTCGCGCACCGGCACCCCGGGCACGGCCGCCGTCATCCGCAGCATCCGCTCGCTCTCGCGCTCCACGACCGCGGCGAAGAACTCCCGTTTGGTGGGGAAGTAGTGGTACAGCAGCCCCCGCGACACCCCGGCGATCTCGGCGACCCGCTCCACCCACACATCGTCGTAGGCGCTCTCGGAGAACAGCTTCGCGCCGACCGACAGCAACTGCTCACGGCGCTCTTCGGTGCTCAGCCGGCGCCGGGCGCGCTCCCCCTCGTTCGCGGGCATGGCGTCACTTTACTTGACGCCGGTTCTAATACGGCACCACACTGAAACGCGTTATTGAACCCACGTCCAACACGCGGGGCGGCGTCAACCATCCGCTGGATCAAGGGGGATCACGCATGGCGGAGACGACGAAGACCATGAGTAACCGACCGCCGAAGGGCTTCCGGAGCGCCGAACAGGGCTGGCCGGAGCTGCACCGCATACCGCACCCGCGGCGCCGGGTGCCGCTGCTCGGCGATGTGCTCGGCGTGGACCGGCACCGCCCGCTCCAGGACTCCCTGCGCCACGCCCGCGAGCTGGGCCCGATCTTCCGGCGCCGGGCCTTCGGCAACGAGTTCGTGCTGGTGTGGGGGGCACGGCTGGTCGCGGACCTCGCCGACGAGTCACGGTTCGCCAAGCACGTCGGGCTGGGGGTGGCCAACCTGCGGCCGGTGGCCGGGGACGGCCTGTTCACCGCCTACAACCACGAGCCCAACTGGCAGCTGGCGCACGACGTCCTGGCGCCCGGGTTCAGCCGGGAGGCCATGGAGGGCTACCACGGCATGATGCTGTCCGTGGCCGGCCGGCTCACCGACCACTGGGACCGGCGGCTGGCGGCCGGGCACACGGTGGACGTGCCCGGCGACATGACCCGGCTGACCCTCGAGACCATCGCGCGGACCGGCTTCGGGCACGACTTCGGCTCCTTCGAACGCGACCGGCCGCACCCCTTCGTGACCGCGATGGTCGGCACCCTCGGCTACGCCCAGCGCCTCAACACCGTCCCCGTCCCGCTGGCCCCGCTGCTGCTGCGCGCCGCGACCCGGCGCAACGCGGCCGACATGGCCTGTCTGAACCGCACGGTGGACGAACTGGTGGCGGCCCGGCGCCGGTCCGGGGGCGGCGAGGGGGACCTGCTGGACCGCATGCTGGCCACCGCGCACCCGGAGACCGGGGAGCGGCTGCCCGCGCAGAACGTCCGCAAGCAGGTCATCACGTTCCTGGTGGCGGGCCACGAGACCACCTCGGGCGCGCTCTCCTTCGCCCTGTACTACCTCGCCCGGCACCCGGAGATCGCCGCGCGGGCCCGGGCCGAGGTGGACCGTGTCTGGGGCGGCACCCCGCACCCCCGCTACGACCAGGTCGCCCGGCTGCGCTACGTCCGCCGGGTGCTGGACGAGGCGCTCAGGCTGTGGCCGACCGCGCCCGCCTTCGCCCGCGAGGCGCGCGAGGACACGGTGCTGGCCGGGGAGCATCCGATGCGCCGGGGCGCGTGGGCCCTGGTGCTGACGCCGATGCTGCACCGCGCGCCGGAGGTGTGGGGCCCGGACCCCGAGCGGTTCGACCCGGAGCGCTTCACCCCCGCGGCCGTACGCGCCCGTCCGCCGCACACCTTCAAGCCGTTCGGCACCGGGGCCCGGGCCTGCATCGGCCGGCAGTTCGCCCTGCACGAGGCGACCCTGGTCCTCGGCCTGCTGCTGCGCCGCTACGAGCTGCACGCCGACCCCGGCTACCGCCTGACCGTCACCGAGCGCCTGACACTCATGCCGGAGGGGCTGCGGCTACGGCTGGAACGACGCCGGCACCCCGAAGAGGCGCTGCGCACGGTCCCCGCGGGCCGGGACGAACCCGCCGCCCGGCGGCAGCACCCGGCGCAGCCCCGCTCAGCCAGCCGTTGCCCAGTGCGCGGGGCGGGTGACTGACGCGGGCAGACGCGTACCGGCGCCGCCGCGCGCGGCGTTCACCTGCGGCTGGGTGAGGAAGAACGCCCCGGTCAGGTCCGCGTCGGTGAGATCGGCGTCCCGCAGGTCCGCGCCGATCAGATCCGCGTCGCGCAGGTCGGCTCCGGTGAGGTCGGCGGCGATGAGGTAGGCACCGCGCAGGCTCGCCCCACGCAGATCGGCGCCCCTGAGCCGGGCGCCGATCAGGTCCGCGCCCCGCCGGTCCTTGCCCTTCCCCTTCCCCTTCCCCTTGCCCTTGCCGCCGGCGCCGGCCCGGACCAGCTCGCTGGTGCGCAGCAGGAGCACGTTGACCTGCTGCCGGTGCGCGGCCACGTCCAGCGCGGCCAGCTCCTCCGGGCCCTGCAGGGTGAGCCGCTCGGTGTGCTCCAGGGCCTCGCGCAGCTCGGGGTGGACGGGCGCGGCGGCGGGCAGCCCCAGCGCCTCCGTCAGGTACCACAGCAGCTCCTGCAGCTGCCGGACGACCGGGAACACGTCGAACATGCGGCGCGCGTGCTCCTTCGGCCCGCCGCGCCAGTCCCGTCCGCCGAAGGTGACCTGGGACACCTTCTGCCCGGCACCGAAGCAGTCGTAGACCGTGCAGCCGGTGAAGCCCTGCTGCCGCAGGCGGGCGTGGATGCCGCAGCGGTGGTCGTCCCGCAGGTTCGAACAGGGGGTGCCCGCGGGCTTGTTCACCGCGAAGTCGGCGGAGCGGGCGAAGGGCAGGGCGACGCAGCACAGCCCGAAGCACTGTGCGCAGTCGCCCCGCAGGTCGGCGGGGTCGGTTGTCTTCTCCGGCATGGGTACCAGCCTACTGACCTGCGAAAGTTCCCTGTCCGCCGCGTCGCTCGGCCACCCGTTCGACGGCGTCCCGGACCCGGCCCGCACCGTCCTCCAGAGCCATGTGGCGGGCGGCCCGCGCGCGCTCATGTGCTGAACTGGGACGCGTCCGCATCGGCCCGTCCCGGGAGACCCGTTGAGCCTCAGCTACCGCCAGCCCGGTGTCGTCCTCACCGACCACCACTTCACCGTGCCCCTCGACCACGCCGAGCCCGGGGGCGAGACCATCGAGCTGTACGCCCGCGAGGCGGTGGCGAGCGACAAGGCCGGGCAGGACCTGCCCTGGCTGGTGTACCTCACGGGCGGCCCCGGCTTGGCGGCGAATCGTTTCGTCGGTCGTCAGTCCTGGCTCGACCGGGCCCTGAGGGACTACCGCGTCCTGCTGCTCGACCAGCGCGGCACCGGCCGCTCCACCCCGGCCACCCGGCAGACGCTCCCGCTGCGCGGCGGCCCCGCAGCCCAGGCCGACTACCTCACCCGCTTCCGCGCCGACTCCATCGTCCGCGACTGCGAGACCATCCGCCCCCGCCTCACCGGCGGTGCCCCGTGGACCGTGCTCGGCCAGAGCTACGGCGGCTTCTGCACGGTGTCGTACCTCTCCCTCGCCCCCGAGGGCGTGCACACCGCGCTGATCACCGGCGGCCTCCCCTCCCTGCACGCCCACGCCGACGACGTCTACCGGGCCGCCTACCCGCGCATCGAGCGCAAGGTCACCGCCCACTACGACCGCTACCCCGAGGACGTGCGCCGGGCCCGCCGGATCGCCGACCACCTCCTCACCCACGACGTGGTCCTCCCGGGCGGCTACCGCTTCACCGTGGAGGCCTTCCAGTCCCTCGGCCTGATGCTCGGCACGACCGACGGCACCCACCGGCTGCACCTCCTGCTGGAGGACGCCTTCGTGCGCACCCCCTCCGGTCACGAACTGTCCGACGCCTTCCGGGAACAGGCGCAGACCCTGCTGTCCTACGCCGCCCATCCGCTCTACGCCCTCGTCCACGAGTCGATCTACGGCCAGGACGCCCGCCCCACGGCCTGGGCCGCCGAACGCGTCCGTGCCGAGTTCCCGCAGTTCGACGCGGCCAAGGCGCTGGCCGGCGACGGCCCGGTGCTCTTCACCGGCGAGACCGTCCACCCCTGGATGTTCGAGACCGACCCCGCCCTGCGGCCCCTGCGCGAGACCGCCGGCCTGCTCGCCGCCCGCACCGACTGGCGCCCGCTGTACGACCCGGCCCGCCTCGCCGCCAACGAGGTCCCCGTCGCCGCGGCCGTCTACCACGACGACATGTTCGTGGACGCCACCCACTCCCTGGAGACCGCCGCCGCGATCCGGGGCCTGCGCCCCTGGGTCACCAACGAGTACGAGCACGACGGCCTGCGCACGGCACCCCGCGTCCTGGACCGGCTGCTGTCCCTGGTCCGCGACGAGGTGTGACGGGCGGGCCGGCCCGGCTTGACCCTCCCCTTACGTCAGGCCGCAGCCTGTGACCGGACGAAAGGGCGGGCACATGGGCTACTCGGTGGGCCAGGTCGCGGCGTTCGCCGGGGTGACCGTGCGCACGCTGCACCACTACGACAGGACGGGGCTGCTCTCGCCCGGCGAGCGCAGCCCCGCCGGCTACCGCCGCTACGGCGACGCCGACCTGGCCCGGCTCCAGCAGATCCTCTTCTACCGGGAACTGGGCTTCCAGCTCGACGAGATCGCCGCCATCCTGCGCGACCCGCACGCCGACGCGCTCGGCCACCTCCGGGAGCGGCAGCGCCGGCTGCGCGAGGAGATCGCCCGGCTCGAACGGCTCGCCGAGGTGGCCGAGCAGGCCATCGAGGTGCAGCGCACCGGTGTGCGGCTCAGCCCGGAGGAGCGTTTCGAGGTCTTCGGCGAGATCTCCTTCGACCTCAGCTACGCCACCGAGGCGCAGCTGAAGTGGCGGGACTCGGCCGCGTACCGGGAGGCGATGGCACGGGCGGCCGGCCACGGCAAGGAGGACTGGAGGCGGCTGATGGCCGAGGCCGCCGCCTGGCGGGCCGGCCTGCTCGCCGCCTTCGACGCCGGCGAACCCGCCGACGGCGAGCGGGCCATGGACCTCGCCGAGGAACACCGCCGCCATCTGATCCGCTGGTTCACCTCCTGCCCGCCGGACACCCACCGGCGTGTCGCCGACGACCTGGCCGCCGACCCGCGCGCCTTCGCCCTCCTCGTCCCGCCGTCACAGCAACGGCCCGGTCTCGCCGCGTACGTGAGCAAGGCGATCCACGCCAACGCCGCCCGCCGCGAAGCCGCCGGCCCGGACCCCGAGGAGCAGCCGTGAGAATCCTGATCGCCACCGCCGGGTCGCGCGGTGACGTCGCGCCGTACACCGGCGTGGGCGCCGCACTGGCCCGTGCCGGACACCGGGTGACGCTGGCCGCCACCGACGGCTTCGCCGGCCTCGCCCACGGTGCCGGACTGGGTTTCCGGCCGCTGACCGCCGATCCACGGGCGCACGGCGGTGTCGGGAGCCGACGGGACCTCGTGCGCACGGCCGCCGCCTTCGTCGCGGAACTCGGCCGGGGGTTCGCCGACGCGGTCACCGACGACACGGACCTGCTCCTGCTGTCGGCAACCACCGCCCCGCTCGGCCGGCAGCTCGCCGAGGCCACCGGTCTGCCCAGCCTCGGCCTCTACCTCCAGCCGACCGCGCCCACCGGTGACTTCCCGCCCGTGGTCACGGGCGTCCGGTCGCTGGGCCGGGTCGGCAACCGGGCGGCCGG
>NZ_JACBWZ010000397.1 GCF_013870595.1 Streptomyces sp. WELS2
GAACACCTCGTCGCCGCCATGCACGCGGACCCCGTCGCGCCGGTGGAGGTCGCCACCGGCCCGTGCAAGCAGAACGTCCGCACCGGTGGCGACGTCGACCTGGAACTCTTCCCCGTACCCCTGCTCCACCAAGAGGACGGCGGACGGTACTTCGGCACCTACGGTTTCCACGTGGTGCGTACCCCGGACGGCTCGTGGACGAGCTGGTCGGTGGCCCGCACCATGCTGCGCGACCGCAGGACCCTGGTCGGCCCCGCCATGGCGCAGCAACACGTCGGCATGATCCGAGAGGCGTGGCGCGGGGCGGGCCGGCACACGCCGTGGGCGATGGTCCTGGGCGCCCCGCCCGCGGCGCTCGCCGCCGCGGGGATGCCGCTCCCGGCGCACGTCGACGAGGACGGCTACGTCGGGGCGCTCACCGGCAGCCCGGTCGAGGTGGTCCGTACCGAGACGAACGGACTGTACGTGCCCGCCAACGCCGAAATCGTCCTGGAGGGTTACCTCAGCAGCGACGAGACCGCTCCCGAGGGGCCGATGGGGGAGTACCACGGGTACGCGTTCCCCGACGGCAAGGAGCAGCCCGTCTTCCACGTCGAGGCGGTCACCTACCGCGACGACCCGATTCTGCCGGTCTGCGTGGCCGGGGTGCCGCCGGAGGAGAACCACACGATCTGGGGCACCATGATCGCGGCCGCGGCCCTGGACGTGCTGCGCGCCGCCGGGCTGCCGGTCACCCTGGCGTGGTGCCCCTACGAGGCCGCCACCTGCTGGCTCGCCGTCTCCGTCGACCGCGCCCGGCGGACCGGACTCGGCCTGGACCGCGCCCGGTTGATCCGTTCGATCGCCGACGTGCTGTTCGCCTCGCACGCCGGATGGCTGGTGCCCAAGGTGATCGTCGTCGACGACGACATCGACGTCACCGACATCGGCCAGGTCGTCTGGGCGCTCGCCACCCGCAGTCACCCGGACACCGGTCACCACACCTTCCCGCAGGCTCCCGGCATCCCGATGGTCCCCTACCTCACCCCGGAGGAGGTCCGGGCCGCCCGGGGCGGCAAGTCGGTCACGGACTGCCTGCTGCCGGACGACTTCCGCGGCACCACCGCCTCCTTCCGCACGTCCTACCCCCGCGAACTGCAAGAGCACGTGCTGGAGAACTGGACGGACTACGGCTACGACGCCTGACGGTACGGGGACCCGACCGCCGCGACGACCGCGGGGTGCGCGGTGACGAACACCGGCCCCGGCTGGATCGACCGGGCACGGTGCCACCGGGCCGGCATCCACGACGAGGTCGTCTTCGAGACGAAGACGACCACGGCCGAGGCCATGATCCGACGCCCCAAGGGACCCGGATCCCGTTCCGGTGGGCTCCCGCGGACCGCCACTCACGGCTTCGGCAAGGGCCGGCGGTCCGCAGCGCCTACCAGTCGGCTTTCGCAGGACCACACAGAGCACATAGGCGGAGGGCACCGTTCGCTACGTTGTCCGGGGTGATGTTGTCGAGGTGGACGCTGCCGCCGGTCGCGGCGGCGGCCATGACCATGGTGGCGGCCTCGATCCGGTCCCCGGCCAGCGCGAACGGGCCGTCGGCGATCCAGTCGCTGCCGCACACGCGCAGGCCCTCCTGGTCGAAGTGGACGGGGACGCCCCGGGCGGCCAGCAGCATCGCTGTCACCATCGTCCCGCGGCTCGGCCCGTAGGGTGCGTTCACGTCCACGCTGAACGCCTTCACCGCGCGGGCCCCGCACCGCGCGCGGATACCGGTGTCGGTCGCGATGACGCCGGCGCCGGCGGCCTGCATCGCCCGCGAGATGCCGGTCGATCAGGCGGGGGCAGAACGAGTCGCCGCCGGGAGAGGGGAAGGACACTTCTTCGGCGCGAGCCGGCACCGCCGCGGCCGGCACGGCCGTCGTACGGACGCGGCGGCCGAGTCCGGGATGGAGCAGGCCGCACGGGCCCAGGCAAGCGTCACAACTCGCCCAGCCTGCGCGGCCCTTCCCATGTCACGGGCCGAACCGCGATCACCGCGGCTCTCAAGGTCCCTATGACCGCGTCGGTCAGACCAGCGCCTGGGCGACGATGACGTTCTCCCCGTTGAAGGTGACGGCGGGGCCTTCGTGTAGCTCGTAACCAAGGCCTATCGCCTCGCTCACACGGTGGCAGAACGAGGCATCGTCCGGCCCGGTCAGGACTCGGTAGACGGGCAATCCATCAGGCGGTGTGCTCATGGACGAAGGATTTCACGCAAGCCCCGGATATCCACGAGCACCCCCATCCCGGTGCGGATCTTGTAGACCATCCCGTTGATGACCTGCCGGTCTGCTACCCGGGGCCGGCCCGTCGCAGCCGGAACCCCAGTGACGCGACGACACCCCAGTTGTCGGGGCGGCTGCCAGACTGAACGGACCGTGAAGACGAACAGCCGCTGCGCCACCGGGTCTACGGTGCCGACCACGACCAGCCGAGGCCCGGTCGGCGCTGCGCCGAACTGATCGGTGGACCGCTGGACGGCCTGTTGCTCGACAACACCGACTGGGCGCCGGAAGGGGCCGGCACCAGCGTTGCGCTGGCCACCGGGCTGGGGCGGTTCGGCGCCACCGGGCCCTGCACGACCCGCGCCCCGGGGGCCCGACCGCCGAGGTGGCCGCCTCCCTGGTCCTGGAAGCGCCGGTGCCCTCCGTTGATCCTTTGCCGATCTTTGACCATGATAGGGGCGTGGAGCGGAGACGGTGGATCGTGAAGACGGCGGTGCTTGCCCTGGTGTGGTGGGCTGTGGTGACGGTCCTGGCCCGCTGGCTGGTTGCCGGTTCCTGGACTGCGGCGCGCGGGCCCGGGCTCATATCGGCCAGTGCGATCGTGTGCGCCCGGGTCTCGGAGCGCAGAAGGCTGCGGGCCGACGGCCGGCCGAGAGTCCTCCGGTAATCGAACGCTGGTATGAGGACGGTTGGCCGGACCCGGCCCTGCCGCATCTGTGATTCGCGCTCGCCCGGGACACGGGCGGGCTCAACGCCCGGATCCACGACGCCGGACGGTCCTGGGCCGTGCTCTCGGCCGGGCACCGCCGATCTCACCCAGGTGATGCCCCGTCCTGCCGGGCGTCGAGGGCGGCCTGCCGCTCACGGCGCTTCGCCTGGGTGCCGCTGCCGGGCTTGTCCTGCGCCTTCCAGTCAGGCTCCGGAACCCGGTGGTCGGCCAGGCCCGGGACGAGACGGTTTCGGTGCACCGGCCGGGGGCCGGTCTTCGTGCACAGGTTCCTGAGCCCCCGGCGGATCCTGGCCGGCGTGAGCTTGTTCGGCGGGCCGGCTTCTCGCAGGGGCGCCGGAGATCGGCGGCAAGCGGTCGGGCGAGCCGGAGCTGCGCATATGCGGCGATCACCAGAAAGGTCCACCAGTCGGCCGCTACCGAGCCGGGGCTTGGTCCAGCCGAGGGTCTGCTTGAACAGGCGAAATGTGTGCTCGATGTCGAAGCGGCGGAGGAAGGACTGCCAGCAGCGGTCGACGTGCACTTTGGTGGCGCCGGCGCGCGACCACCACAGCCAGACGGGCTTGTTGACTCCACCGCTGGGCAGCTTCTCCACGCCGTTCGAGGACCGTGGCCGCAGAGCTGTCGACGAAGTGGAACGTGGTGTCGGAGAGCGTGAACGACGAACGCTCGTGGTGGGTCCTGACGAACACCGGGGTGTGGAAGGGGGGTTCTTCCCCCACCAGCCGCGCCACTCATCGTCTGGCCAGGGTCCTCGCTGGAGTCCGAACTTGTTGCGGCCCATGATCTCGGCACCGATGTCGCGTGCGAAGTCCCGCGTTCGCGTGAAGTAGTCGTCGGGGCCCCGGCTCCCGGCGGGATCCGTGCGCATGGGCCAGCTCGCCGTGGCTCCGGCCCAGGCGAACAGCCTCTCGGGATGGTCGTGGACGAACGGCCGCTCGAGGACCTGGTGCTCACCTGCACCGATCCCGTCACTCGAGACGTTGAAATGCATCACTCTCGGCAGTTGATCCACGTGTTTCCTCTTCGCATCACGGTGTGGCGAGGCACCGCACAGCATGACGTGGAACGGGACGCGGCCGGATCGACAGCGGCCCGCAACTTTTCTCAATGCGCGGGAGAGTCTGTTTCCTGAACCCCCAAAGCACGCGCTGGGGGATATCCCCACTCCGGTCATGGGGTTCGCCGGATCGCACTCCGTGGGGGGCCGGAACTAGCGTCCAGTCATGAGTTCGATCCTGCGGAAGCACCTCGCCATGGCACTTGGTGTCGCTACGCTGCTCACCGCCTGCGCGGCCACCACCGGCGCCAAGCCCGCCGGGCCCTCCCCCGTGGAGCGGTTGCGCCAGGACGCCGAGGCGATCCACGCCCTCGGTATCAGCGGTGTGCAAGTCCGCGTGATCGCACCTGACGGTCGGCAGTCGGTCGCCACCAGCGGCACCGCCGACCTGGACACTGGCCGCCCGGTCCCTTCCAACGGCTATTTCCGCATGGCCAGCACGTCCAAGACGCTGGTCGCCACGGTGGTCCTCCAACTGGAGGCCGAGGGCAGGCTGTCCCTTCACGACACGGTCGACCACTGGCTGCCGGGAGTGGTGCGGAGCAAGGGCAACGACGGCAGCCGGGTCACCATCCGCCAGCTGCTCCAGCACACCAGCGGCATCCCCGACGGCCTGCCCGGATACACAACGCCCGAGGAGTACTACCAGCAGCGCCACGACGTCTACGGCCCCGAGCAGCTGGTTGCCCGCGCCATGGCCCACGCGCCGGACTTCCCGCCCGGCAAGGGCTGGGCGTACTCCAACACCGGCTATGTCCTGCTCGACATGATCATCCAGAAGGCCACCGGTCACCCCGCCCACCAAGAGATCGAAAACCGTATCCTGCGACCGCTCGGTCTCGACCAGACCCGGTGGAACGGCACCTCGCCCACCCTGCCCCAGCCGCACGCCCAGGCATACCAGTTCTTCGGCCCCGGCTCCCAGGTGGACGTCACCGACCAGATACCGGTGGACCACGAGAACCTTTCGTGGGTCACGACCACTCGGGACGAGAACGTCTTCCTCCGCGCGCTGCTCGCGGGCCACCTGCTACCGACGCGGCAGATGGCCGAGATGAAGCAGACGGTTCCCGTGAACGCGGAGGTCCAACAGCTGTGGCCCGGCGGCCGATACGGGCTCGGCCTGGTCGAACGCCCCCTGAGTTGCGGAGGAACCTACTGGAGCCACGAGGGCGGGGACGGCGGCTACATCACCCTCAACGGCGTCACCGACGACGCCAGGCGAAGTGCCGTGGTCTCCATGTCCGAGGCACGCGGCGACACCCCGAAGCACATACTCGACCAAGAGAAAGCGGCCAGCGCCCTGATCGACCACGCACTGTGCGCCGAGGGCCCCGGCACCCCGTGAGCGCAGCCCGTCGTCGCGGTCGCCAATGGGCACTGAGCTCGGCGCAACGCCTGCTTGCGCCGCAGATCTGCGTTGCCTTCGCCATCCCACAGCCTCTTTCGGGCTCACCTCTCAGCCGGCCTTAGCTGGTTCACTTCGGCAAGGTCAGCTCGACGAGGACCAGGAGCCCGAGCCCGAGCCCGAAGGATCCCTGGGGTGGCAGCCGGTTGGGAAGCGGCCCCAGCCGGAGACAGCCGGGGCGGGCCGGGCCCTCGAGGCGTACCC
>NZ_JACBWZ010000398.1 GCF_013870595.1 Streptomyces sp. WELS2
CCGGCATCGGCTACTACGACGGCACGGGACTGGCCTGCGTGGCCGGCATCGACGCTCAGGAGGCCGTACGGCGCCTGGCCGCGGTGCCGCCGGACGCCGGGCTGCTCGCCGAGCTGCTGGACGACCCGTACGGCGCCGACACGGACGACAGCCTGCGCATCGTCGGGGTGACGACCGTACCGGGCGGTTGCGTCGTCACCCAGCCCTGGGGGTACGGGCCGCAGATGCCGGGCGTACAGGCCCTGCTCTCCGCCGGTACCGTCTGCTACGGCATGTACGCCAACCCCAAGAGCGGCAACCAGGGCAGCCTCGTGCGCGACGGTGTCGTCGAGGGCTGGGACCTGCACCCCGGCGGCGGCCCGTACACCGGTATGCCTCCCGAGGAGGTCCTCACCGCGTACATCTACGGCTCCCACGCGATCGCCGAGTGCTGCGCCCACGCGGGCCTCTTCCCCGCCGACCCGCGGCCCTTCACCGGGCCACCCGACCTGTGGGTGGAACTCCCCGAGCGCGACTACTGGCAGCACTGACCGGTACCCCTTCCAAGGGCGCCCCGCGTCGGGTCTGCAGACGCGCGCGAGCCGCCGCCTGCCCGCCAGTCCCCGGGTGTGGCGGGCCGTGCACGGCGCGGCTCGCGTCGCAACGCCCCGGGCCCACGTCGAAGTTGGCGGGCCACTTGCGGCCTGCGGCGGATGCCGCGCTTGCCCGCGCGAAGGCACGGTGAAGGTCCTGGAGCAGCACGGCTTCGTCATCGAGGCCGCAGCCTGCGACGACGCCCGAACCGATCACGGATGGACCCAGGTCGCGCGGACGTGTGGACCGCCCCGTGCCGGCCCGCGGCGCGGTGATCCGACTGCTGCACCGTTGCACCTGCCCGGGCATAACACGGCCACCACGGCGCCGCCCCCCACGCCCGAACCGGCGCCGCGCACAGACCGGTTGATCGTCGCGACGATGGCAGCGATCCGCCCTGGCTACGCATGACCGACGGCGCAGATGCGGACGATCCAATCCCCTATGCGGGACACCCTCTCGGCGTCCGCGACCCTGACCGCGGCGCTGATCCGCCTCGCCCTGGTCACCGCCTGATCCGACCGGCGGCCTGAACCCGCCCCCTCCCTCCTCCACAGCGGCCTCGCGCCGGTGCGGTGCCCTGACGGAGAATCCCAGGCACACCCCCGCAACATGCGTATGCAGCGTGCAACCATCCGGTCCCCTCGCGAGTCACACCACACGAATCATCAGCACACCGCAGGGATCACATGAACCGCGCCACCATGACCACGTTCGCCGCCCTCGCCCTCGCCGCCACGCTCACCGCGTGTGGCAGCAGCGACGACAGCAGCACCAAGCCCGCCAAGACGCCGTCCCCCTCGGCCACCGCGCCCAAGGCCTCGCCCACCGCGTCCGACCCGCTCGCCGCCGCCGGCATCCCGGCCGCGCCCACCGGCCAGGCCCGAACCGACCTGCTGGCCGCACTGCGCAAGGTGAACCCCGCCCTGGTCGCCGACCCCGACAAGGCCATCGACAACACTCGTAACCAGTGCTCCGCCATCAACGGCAAGTCGCCCAAGGTCGACGACGTCGCGCAGGCCCGGTTCAGCAACGGCACGCACACCGTGAGCCCGGCCGAGGCCAAGCAGATCAACGCCGCTATCGGCGCCTACTGCAAGACCGCGTAGCGTCCCCGTCAACGCCCCGCCACGCTTGCGCGCGGCGGGGCCTCAGGACCCCGGGCCCGTAGCCGGATCGAGGAGGACGTGGGTCGGGGCCGATCCCGCTTCCAGGCGGGCAGTTTGCTTCCGGTTGGCGATGCGCCGGCAGGTCCCCAGGCGGAGAAGGAACACCTTGCTCTCACAGGGAACCCCCGCGGGTACGGGGAGCAGGTCCGCGCGCCCGAGCCTCTGACGCAGATCTTTGCCCCGGGACCGGACACGCAGCACCCCGTTGTCGACTGGGCATGCGGGCGTGATCGCGCACTATGCGGTCGCAACGCCCAGGAAGCGCAGCACCGCCAGGACGCGGCGGTGGTCGGCGTCGGCCTTGGGCAGATCGAGCTTGGTGAAGATGCTGTTGATGTGCTTGGCGACCGCGCTCTCGCTCACGACCAGCTCGGCGGCGATGCCGGAGTTGGACCGGCCGCCCGCCATCAGCTCCAGCACCTCCCGCTCGCGCGGTGTCAGCCGGTCGAGCGGATCACTGTGCCGGCGCACCAGCAGCTGTGCGACGACCTGCGGGTCGAGCGCGGTGCCGCCGGCCGCCACCCGGCGTACCGCCTCGGCGAACTCCTCGACGTCGGCGACCCGTTGCTTGAGCAGATAGCCGACGCCCGAGGTGTTGGTGGCGAGCAGATCGGCGGCGTACCGCTCCTCCACGTACTGCGACAGCAAGAGCACGGCGGTACGCGGATACTGGCGGCGAATCACCAGCGCGGCGCGCACTCCCTCGTCGGTGAAGCCGGGCGGCATGCGCACGTCGACCACGGCGATGTCGGGACGGTGCTCCTCGACGGCCGCCAGCAGCCCTTCTGCGTCGGCGACCTGCGCGCACATCTCGAAGCCGCCCGCCTCCAGCACCTTGACCACGCCGATGCGCAGCAAGAGGGAATCCTCGGCGATCACGGCACGCACGGCAGCTCCACGGTGATGACGGTCGGGCCCCCAGCGGGGCTGCGGCAGGAGAACGTGCCGTCGACGGACGCGACGCGCTTGGCGAGTCCGGCGAGCCCGGTGCCACCGCCGGCCACCGCGAGATCCGCCCCACCCGCCCCGTCGTCCGCGACGACCACCAGCAGTCTCTCCCCGGATTGTCCCACGGTCACGTCCGCCCGGGTCGCCTGGGCGTGTTTGACCACGTTCGTCAGGGCCTCGGAGACCACGAAGTACGCGACGGCCTCGACCGTGGGCGAGGGGCGCTGCGGCAGGTCCACCGCCACGCCCACCGGGATCGGGAGGCGGGCTGCGACCCCGGACAGCGCGGCGTCGAGGCCGCGGTCCTCAAGGACGGCCGGATGCAGGCCGCGCACCAGGTTGTTCAGTTCGGCGATCGCCTCCTTCGCCTCGCGGTGCGCCTCGTCGATCACCTTGCGGGCATCCGCCGGCAGGTCGCCGAGGGTGGCCCGGGCCAGGCCCAGGTTGACGGCGAGTGCAACGAGGCGCTGCTGCGCGCCGTCGTGCAGGTCGCGCTCGATCCGCCGACGCTCGGCGTCGGCGGCGTCGAGCACACCGGCCCGGCTCTCGGCGAGGTCGGCGACCCGGCGGGCCAGCTTCTCCGTGCGGCTGGGGCCGAGCAGGACCTCGGCCGCCCGGGTCTCCAGCCGCACCAGAGCACCGATCAGCCGGGGTTCGAGGAACAGCAGGGCGAGGCCGCCGACGGTGATGTACGCGGCCTGCGTGGTGTACCCGAGGTCGGTGACCCGCCACTGCGGAGGCAGTGCCCAGATCCACACGTAGATGGAGGCGGCCACGAGGGCGGCGGCCCAGACGGCGAGGACGGCGAGGTCCAGGACGGCGAACAGCGGACCCGCCACGGCGTGGTAGCAGACCTGCCGCCACAAGACCCGCGTGGCCAGCCGGCGCACCGCCGACTTCCAGCTGTGTCCCGGCCCGGGTACGGCGGGGCGCGGGAGATCCTTGCCGACGAGCGCCCGGTAGCGCCGCCGCTGCCCGACGGTCAGCAGGGGTGTCACCACGAGCGTGAGCAGCACGGGCAGCGCCACGAGTGTGAGCAGCACGGGCAGCGGAGTCGCGGCCGGCACCAACGCCGCCATCGTGCCGATCAGCCAGAGCCACAGTGGCATGACGGAGAGGTGGAGCGGCAGGCCGGCGGCGAGGAGCGCGGTCCGGTGTCCCGCCCTGCGGAACGGCCGGCCCAGTAGCAGCTGCAGCCACGTCGTGAGTTGCATGCGTCAAACGGTAAAGCCGCAGGCCATCCCCATACTATGACGCCTCCGCCCGGTTCGGGGGTGTACTTGTCTCTACCCCGGGTCGGAACCCTGCGTGACTGACGGCGCCCTGGTGTGCGGCGGAGAGTGGAGCACGTGAAGGGGAGAGCCGACGGGGAGCGGGGGAAGACGATGCGTCGACTGGTGTTGCGCGATGACGAATTGGCCGGTGCCGAGGGCTTCGACCGCACCGAGGTCATCCCGCTCCACGAAGAGGCGGAGGAGCCGCGCCCGCACCCCGGCCGCCGCGCTTCTTGCGCTTGCCGCCGCCACCGTTGGCGGTGGCCTGGTCCAGGTGGACGATGACACCGCGGCCGTTGCAGTGGACGCAGGTCTCGGAGAAGGACTCCAGCAGGCCCTGGCCGACCCGCTTGCGGGTCATCTGCACCAGGCCCAGCGAGGTGACCTCGGCCACCTGGTGCTTCGTACGGTCCCGGCCCAGGCACTCCAGCAGGCGGCGCAGCACCAGGTCGCGGTTGGACTCCAGGACCATGTCGATGAAGTCGATCACGATGATGCCGCCGAGGTCGCGCAGCCGCAGCTGGCGCACGATCTCCTCGGCCGCCTCCAGGTTGTTCCTGGTGACCGTCTCCTCCAGGTTGCCGCCCTGGCCGGTGAACTTGCCGGTGTTGACGTCGATGACGACCATCGCCTCGGTCCGGTCGATCACCAGCGAACCGCCGCTGGGCAGCCAGACCTTGCGGTCCAGCGCCTTGGCGAGCTGCTCGTCGATCCGGTAGGTGGCGAAGACGTCGACCTCGCTCGTCCACTTCGACAGCCGGCCGGCCAGGTCCGGGGCGACGTGCGAGACGTAGCCGTGGATGGTCTGCCAGGCTTCGTCGCCGCTGACGATGACCTTGGAGAAGTCCTCGTTGAAGATGTCGCGGACGACCCGGACGGTCATGTCCGGCTCGCCGTACAGCAGCGTCGGGGCGTTGCCGCTCTTGGCCTTCTTCTGGATCTCCTCCCACTGCGCCTGGAGCCGTTCGACGTCACGGCGCAGCTCGTCCTCGCTCGCGCCCTCGGCGGCGGTGCGCACGATGACACCCGCGTCCTCGGGGACGATCTTCTTGAGGATGGTCTTCAGCCGGGCCCGCTCGGTGTCGGGCAGCTTGCGGCTGATGCCGGTCATCGAGCCCTCGGGCACGTACACCAGATAGCGGCCCGGCAGGGAGACCTGGCTGGTCAGACGGGCACCCTTGTGACCGATCGGGTCCTTGGTGACCTGCACCAGGACGGACTGGCCGGACTTCAGGGCGGACTCGATGCGGCGCGGACCGCCCGACATGCCGAGCGCGTCGAAGTTGACCTCGCCGGCGTACAGGACGGCGTTGCGGCCCTTGCCGATGTCGATGAAGGCGGCCTCCATCGACGGCAGCACGTTCTGGACCTTGCCCAGGTAGACGTTGCCGACGTACGAGGTCGACTGCTCCTTGTTGACGTAGTGCTCGACGAGCACGCCGTCCTCCAGGACGCCGATCTGCGTACGGTCGCCGTGCTGGCGGACCACCATCACGCGCTCGACGGCCTCGCGGCGGGCGAGGAACTCGGCCTCGGTGATGATCGGGACGCGCCGGCGCCCCTGCTCACGGCCTTCCCGGCGGCGCTGCTTCTTGGCCTCCAGCCGGGTCGAGCCCTTGATGGACTGCACCTCGTCGGACGGCTCGCTGGGCTTGCGCGGCTCGCGGACCTTGACGACGGTGCGCTCCGG
>NZ_JACBWZ010000399.1 GCF_013870595.1 Streptomyces sp. WELS2
CAGGACGGCGGTGCCCGTCACAGCCGTGCGTAGGCGCATGTCTTCCCCTGCCTATGGGTGGGTGCGGTCGGGGGGAGGGACCGGGGCGGGGGTGCGCGGGTTGCCCGGGTGTAGGCCGGTCGGGTGAACTTCCGTTCCTTTGCCGGGCCGGCCCCTGCCGCGCCCCTATGGTGCTGCGTCCGGCCGGTCCTCGAGCCGTCCGTGCGGCGGGCGTTCGCGCCACAGCCGCAGCCCGACGTCCACCATCGGCACCCGGACCAGGCCGGGTACGCCGGCCAGGTCGTGCCAGGCGGCGAAGTCGGTGGAGCCGCCGACCTCGAAGCGGAGTTCCCCGCCGGTGACCTCGCCCGCGTAGAAGATCCGCAGGGCCTGGTGGTCCAGGCGGCGGCCGACGCGCGGGTCCCCGACGAACCGGCGGGTGTGGACGCCGAGCAGGCCGGTCACCTCGATGCGGTAGCCGGTCTCCTCGGTGACCTCGCGGCGGACGGTGTCGTACGGGTCCTCACCGTGCTCCATGCCACCGCCGGGCAGCACCCACTCGGGGGTGCCGTCGGGCGCCGGTGACCGGGCGAGCAGGAGGTGTCCGTCGCGGACGCACACGGCGTAGGCCGCCACCCTCAAGTTCCGTCTCATGCCCGGACGTTACGGCCCGAGGCGGGCACCGGCGAGCGAAAATCCCGGCGCCGGACAGATCACCTCGTACGCAAGGGCCGGATTCCGGCTCATACCACCGGAAACCGCGCGTTTCCCATCGCGGGTTTTCCCCATACGTTCATTTCGATTGCGTCAACGGTCCCCAAAAATCCGCCCCGTCGGTCAGGCTGAGCGCTCCCGCCCGCCCGTTCCTTGACCCGAGGGATGCCGATGACCCACACCGCCCCCGAGCGTGATCCCATATCCGGCCCGAGACGCCTGGCCCGCATAGCCGTGGCCGTGGGCGTGGTGGCCGCCCTCTCCGCGGCCGGGCCGGTGCCACTGGCCCTGGCCGCGGAGCCGTCCCCCGCCCCGGCCGCCGATCCGGGCGTCAAGTCCGCCCACGACAAGCTGGGTTCGGACGACGCCGCCCTGCTCGCCGAGGCCAAGGCCGACGGCGACAAGAACGTCACCCTGATGATCGCGACCTCGCCCGGGCAGACGGAGCAGGTCGCCGGGCAGCTCGACGCGGTCGACGGCGGCCTGGTGGGCCGTACCGACGACAAGCTCGGCTACGTCCGGGCCACCGTCCCGACGAGCCGCGCGGACGCGGCCATCGACGCCGCCGTGAAGCTCTCCTCCGTGCGGGCCATCGACCTCAAGCAGGAGATCCCGCTGGACGACCCGGCGCCCACGGGCGCCAAGTCCCCCTCCGGCAAGGCCGTCTACCCGGCACCGGGCCGGAACACCCCGGCGGAGAACCCGTACAACCCCTCCTTCGAGACCGGTGCCGTGGACTTCGTCCGGGACCACCCGAAGGCGGACGGGCGCGGGGTCACCATCGGCATCCTGGACTCCGGTGTCGACCTCGGCCACCCGGCGCTGCGCACGACCACCACCGGCGAGCGGAAGATCGTCGACTGGGTGACCGCGACCGACCCGGTCACCGACGGCGACGGCACCTGGCGGCGGATGACCACCGGCGTCACCGGCCCGGCCTTCTCCGTCACCACCGCGCAGGGCACCGAGAGGTTCACGGCGCCCGAGGGCTCGTACAAGTTCAACTACATGTACGAGTCCGCCACCGCGGGCGGCGACGAGAAGGGCGACCTGAACCGGGACGGCGACACCACCGACGCCTGGGGCGTGCTGTACGACCCGGCCGCCGGCACGGTCCGCGTGGACACCAACGACAACCTGGACTTCACCGACGACACGCCGATGAAGCCGTACAAGGACGGCTTCCAGGTCGGCTACTTCGGCACCGACGACCCGGCGACCGACGTCGCCGAGCGGGTCCCGTTCGTGGTGGAGACCCGCAAGGACGTCGTCTACAACGCCTCCGGCGCCAAGGCCGACTACGTCAACATCGGCGTCATCGAGTCCGAGCACGGCACCCACGTCGCCGGCATCACCGCCGCCCACGGCCTGTTCGGCGGGAAGATGAACGGCGCGGCCCCCGGCGCGAAGATCGTCTCCTCGCGAGCCTGCACCTGGACCGGCGGCTGCACCAACGTCGCCCTCACCGAGGGCATGATCGACCTGGTGACCAAGCGCGGTGTCGACATCGTCAACATGTCGATCGGCGGGCTGCCCGCGCTCAACGACGGCAACAACGCGCGCGCCGAGCTGTACACCCGGCTCATCGACACCTACGGCGTGCAGCTGGTGATCTCCGCCGGCAACTCCGGGCCGGGCGCCAACACCATCGGCGACCCGGGCCTGGCCGACAAGGTGATCTCGGTCGGCGCGGCGATCTCCAAGGAGACCTGGGCCGCCAACTACGGCTCGGTCGTGGAGAAAAAGTACGCGATGATGCCGTTCTCCTCGCGCGGCCCGCGTGAGGACGGCGGCTTCACCCCGACCCTGAGCGCACCCGGCGCCGCGATCAACACCACCCAGACCTGGCTGCCGGGCAGCCCGGTCGCCGAGGCGGGCTACTCCCTCCCGGCCGGCTACTCGATGCTGCAGGGCACCTCGATGGCCGCCCCGCAGGCCACCGGCGCCTCCGCGCTGCTGCTGTCGGCCGCGAAGCGCGAGGGCATCGACCTCACCCCCGCCCGGCTGCGCACCGCGCTGACCTCGACCGCCGACCACATCAAGGGCGTCCAGGCGTACGAGGAGGGCGCGGGCCTGATCGACATCGTGGACGCCTGGGACGCCGTCGAGGACGGCGCCACCGCCCACGACTACACCGTCAAGGCGCCGGTCGACACCGCGATCGACGACGCGCTGAAGACCCCCGGCTTCGGCACCGGCCTATACGACCGCGAGGGCGGTCTGAAGGCGGGGCAGAAGAAGACCTACGACGTGACGATCACCCGTACGTCCGGCCCGGACAAGGCGGTGTGGCACGAGCTGCACTTCGAGAACAACGCCGGGCACACCTTCCGGATCGTCGGTGACGACGTGGTGCGGCTCCCGCTGAACCGGCCGGTGACGGTGAAGGTGCAGGCGGCGCCCGACTCCGCGGGCGTCAAGAGCGCGATCCTGGAGGTCGACGACCCGGGGACCGAGGGCGTCGACAAGCAGGTCCTCACCACGGTCGTCGTCGCCGAGCCGGTGAAGTACACCTACTCCGCGTCCGGTTCCGTGCAGCGCAACAGCACCCGGTCGTACTTCCTGAGCGTGCCCGAGGGCGCCACGTCCCTGGAGGTCGCCCTCGGCGGGCTGAAGGACGGCAGCCAGACCCGGTTCATCGCCATCCACCCCTACGGCGTCCCGTCCGACAACACCGGCACGCCGTACTGCTACCACAACTACCTGGACGGCAACGGCTGCAAGCCCGGCGTGCGCGCGTACGCCGACCCGCAGCCCGGCGTCTGGGAGGTCGAGGTCGAGTCCCGGCGCACCTCTCCGCTGCTCGACAACCCCTACCGGCTGGACGTCTCCGTCCTCGGCGCGGCCTTCGACCCGCAGACCGTGACCGTGCCCGAGGCGAAGGCGGGGACCCCGGTCACCGCGTCCTGGACGGTCACCAACGGGTACGCCCCGCTGGAGGGCACCCTGGCCGGCGGCCCGCTCGGCTCCGCCGAGTCCGCCCGGCCGGCCATCAAGGAGGGCGAGACGCGGACCACCACGGTGACCGTCCCGGCCGGCGCCACCTCGCTCGACGTCGCCATCGGGCGGGTCTCGGACGCGGCGGCCGACCTGGACCTCGCGGTGTACGACGCCTCCGGCAAGGAGGTCGGCAAGTCCGCCGACGGCGACTCGGAGGAGGCGGTCTCCGTGCCGTCCCCGGCCGCCGGCACCTACACGATCCAGGTCGTGGGCTACGCCGTCCCGTCCGGATCGACCGACTACGACTACCGGGACGTGTTCTTCTCCCCCGCCCTCGGCTCCGTCACGGTCGCCGACCCGGCGCCGGTCCACCTCGCCACGGGCGCCTCGGCGACGGTCACCGGGCAGGTCACGGCCGCGGCGGAGGCCCCGGCGGGCCGCGAGTTCTTCGGCCGGGTGCGGCTGGTGAACGCGCACGGTACGACGGCGGGCACGGCCAGCGTGAAGATCACGAAGGTCACGCCGTAACAGGATGACGGCCGGGAAGGAGGGGCGGGGGTCCGTGCGGACGCCCGCCCCTTTCCCGTGCGCCGGGGACCGGCGGCCGGACGAAGAGGCGTACGTCACACCTTCGTGTGGCCGGGACCCGCGCGGGCAGGGGCGGGACGGCACAGCTTGCGGCGCGGGGCCGCCGCGAAGGGAATTCCTCCATCCCGACGGGGTGCCGGGCGGATGCGCGGAACCGTCCGCGGGGCGGCCGTGTCCCATTCCTCGGGCACGCTGGGCAAAGAATTGGACAGGTGGACCGGGGTGGGCCGCATGATGGAAACGCCCCGGTCAGGCAAGCAACACACAAGAGGGAGTCGCCGTGAGGGTCGGAATCGTCGGAGCCACCGGTCAGGTGGGCACGGTCATGCGCAGGATCCTCGCGGAGCGTAACTTCCCGGTCACGCAGCTGCGCCTGTTCGCCTCGGCCCGCTCGGCCGGGACCGTGCTGGACGGTGTGACGGTGGAGGACGCGGCGACCGCGGACTACACCGGCCTGGACATCGTGCTCTTCTCGGCGGGCGGCGCGACCTCCAAGGCGCTGGCCGAAAAGGTCGCCTCCCAGGGCGCCGTCGTGATCGACAACTCCTCGGCCTGGCGCAAGGACCCCGAGGTCCCGCTGGTGGTCTCCGAGGTGAACCCGCACGCGATCGCCGACCGCCCCAAGGGCATCATCGCCAACCCGAACTGCACCACGATGGCCGCGATGCCGGTGCTGAAGCCACTGCACGAGGAGGCCGGCCTCGAGGCGCTGGTCGTCGCGACCTACCAGGCGGTGTCCGGCTCGGGCCTCGCGGGCGTGGCCGAGCTGCACGGCCAGGTGCAGAAGGTGGCGGCCGACGCCGACAAGCTCACCCACGACGGACAGGCGGTCGACTTCCCCGAGCCGCAGGTCTACAAGCGCCCCATCGCCTTCAACGTGCTCCCGCTGGCCGGTTCGATCGTGGACGACGGTCTGAACGAGACCGACGAGGAGCAGAAGCTGCGCAACGAGTCCCGCAAGATCCTGGAGATCCCGGAGCTGAAGGTGTCCGGCACCTGTGTGCGCGTGCCGGTCTTCTCCGGGCACTCCCTCCAGGTCAACGCCCGCTTCGCCCGCCCCCTCAGCCCGGAGCGGGCCACCGAGCTGCTGGCCAAGGCGCCCGGCGTGGCCCTGTCCGACATCCCGACCCCGCTCCAGGCGGCCGGCCAGGACCCGTCGTACGTCGGCCGCATCCGCCGCGACGAGACGGTGGACAACGGTCTGGCGCTGTTCGTCTCCAACGACAACCTCCGCAAGGGCGCCGCGCTGAACGCGGTGCAGATCGCGGAGCTGGTGGCGGCGGAGCTGTCGGCGAAGTAACCACCCGCGCGGTCCGGGGCGGTCACGGTGACGTGGCCGCCCCTTGCCCGTCACGGCCCGGGGTGAGGGCCGCCAGCCCCGCGAGCACACCGCCCGTGAGCAGGACGGCGGTCGGTCCCGGTCC
>NZ_JACBWZ010000004.1 GCF_013870595.1 Streptomyces sp. WELS2
GCCCGGCCGGTGCGGGCAAGACCAGCGTCGCCAGGTACTGGGCGGACCACCGGCGCGTCCCCACCGCCCACATCAGCCTGGACGACGTGCGCGAATGGGTCCGCTCCGGCTTCGCCGACCCCCAGTCCGGCTGGAACGAGAACTCGGAGGCCCAGTACCGCCTGGCCCGCCGCACCTGCGGCTTCGCCGCCCGCAACTTCCTGGCCAACGGCATCTCCTGCATCCTGGACGACGCCGTCTTCCCGGACCGTCCGGTCGTGGGCCTCGGCGGCTGGAAGCGGCACGTGGGCCCCGGCCTGCTCCCGGTGGTCCTGCTGCCGGGCCTGGACATCGTCCTGGAGCGCAACGCGGAGCGCACCGGCAACCGCCGCCTCACCGACGAGGAGGTGGCCCGCATCCACGGCCGCATGGCCGGCTGGTACGGCTCGGGACTGCCGATCATCGACAACTCCCAGCTGGACATCCCCGGTACGGCCAGGGTCCTGGACGAGGTCCTGGCGAGAGCGATCGCGAGCCCACCGAGCTGGTAGGCGGCCGCCCGCGACCCCACTCGGCCCCTCCCGATCGGCACAACCCGGACAAAACTCCTACGCTCATCTCATGTCAGAGGTGTACGCGAACCGCCGATCCCGGCTGAGGGACCACATCAACGCGGCCGGCACCGCGGCAGCGCTCGTCACCCGCCCGGCCAACGTCCGCTATCTCGCCGCCGCGGCCCCGCGGGGCTCCGTGCTGCTGCTCGGCGGGAGCGAGGACCTCCTGGTGTGCGCCGGCCCGCCGGACGACCGCCCCTACGAGGGCAGGCCGGACGAGAGCGTGCGCCTGCACGTCCTGCCGGCGAACGGCGGCGACACCGCCGTGACCGCGGCCGGTCTCGCCCTGGCCCAGGGCGCCGACTCCCTCGCGGTCGAGGAGCACCACCTCACCGTGTCCCGCCACCGCGCCCTCGCCTCCGTCGCCCCCGGGCTGCGCCTGGCCGACCTCGGCGGGGCCGTCGAACAGCTCAGGGTGGTCAAGGACGAGGAGGAGATCTCCTGCCTGCGCATCGGCGCCGAGATCGCCGACCAGGCCCTCGGCGAGCTGCTGGAGTCCATCCTGGTCGGCCGCACCGAACGGCACCTCGCGCTGGAGCTGGAGCGGCGCCTGGTCGACCACGGCGCCGACGGCCCGGCCTTCCCCACCTCCGTGGCCACCGGGCCGCACGCCGGCCGCCGCGGCCACCGCCCCACCGACCGGCGCGTGGAGGAGGGCGACTTCCTCTCCGTCTGCCTGGGGGCCGGCTACCGCGGCTACCGCTGCGAGATCGGCCGCACCTTCGTCATCGGCACCTCGCCCGCCGACTGGCAGATCGAGCTGTACGACCTCGTCTTCGCCGCCCAGCGCGCCGGACGGGAGTTCCTCGCGCCGGGTGCCGCCTGCCGTGACGTCGACCGCGCGGCACGTCAGGTGCTGGACTCGGCGGGCTATGCGGAAGCCCTGCCACCGCTGACCGGGCACGGGGTCGGACTCGAAATCCAGGAGGACCCGCAGTTGGCCCCCTCGGCCATGGGTAAACTGGACGCTTGCGTGCCGGTCACCGTCGAACCGGGGGTCCACCTCCCGGGCCGGGGCGGCGTCCGGATCGATGACACGCTCGTCGTACGCCCAGAGGCGGACGGCGGACCCGAGCTACTCACCATCACGACCAAGGAGCTGCTCGCGCTGTAGCGCGTGACCCGGGGTCGTACGTCAGTCCAGGAGATTCCGCAACCGTGGCTTCCACGAACGACCTCAAGAACGGCATGGTGCTCAAGCTCGAAGGCGGCCAGCTCTGGTCCGTCGTCGAGTTCCAGCACGTCAAGCCCGGCAAGGGCCCGGCCTTCGTGCGCACCAAGCTCAAGAACGTGCTCTCCGGGAAGGTCGTCGACAAGACCTTCAACGCCGGCGTCAAGGTCGAGACGGCCACCGTCGACAAGCGGACCATGCAGTTCTCGTACATGGACGGCGAGTACTTCGTCTTCATGGACATGGACACCTACGACCAGCTGATGGTCGACCGCAAGGCCGTCGGCGACGCCGCCAACTTCCTCATCGAGGGCTTCGAGGCCACCGTCGCCCAGCACGAGGGCGAGGTGCTCTTCGTGGAGCTCCCGGCCGCCGTCGAGCTGACCGTCGCCGAGACCGAGCCGGGCGTCCAGGGCGACCGCTCCACCGGTGGCACCAAGCCCGCCACGCTGGAGACCGGTCACCAGATCCAGGTCCCGCTCTTCATCACCACCGGTGAGAAGATCAAGGTCGACACCCGCACCAGCGACTACCTCGGCCGGGTGAACAGCTAACCGTGGCTGCCCGCAACACGGCCCGCAAGCGCGCCTTCCAGATCCTCTTCGAGGGCGACCAGCGCGGCGCCGACGTCCTGACGGTCCTCGCGGACTGGATCCGGCTCTCCCGGGCCGACACCCGGCAGCCCCCGGTCAGCGAGTACACGATGCAGCTGGTCGAGGGCTACGCGGAGCACGCGCGGCGGATCGACGAGCTGATCTCCCAGTACGCGGTGGGGTGGACGCTCGACCGGATGCCGGTCGTGGACCGCAACATCCTGCGGCTGGGCGCGTACGAGCTGATCTGGGTCGACGAGACCCCGGACGCCGTCGTCCTGGACGAGATGGTGCAGCTGGCGAAGGAGTTCTCCACCGACGAGTCGCCGTCGTTCGTCAACGGCCTGCTGGGCCGGCTGAAGGACCTCAAGCCGTCCCTGCGCCGGGACGAGGCGTAGAGCCCGGTACGGCACCGCTGGAGGGCCCGTGGCACCGAACCGGTGTCACGGGCCCTCCCGTGTTGGCGCGGACGGGCGGAAAAAGCCGCCGGGGTGGCCGGAACCGTAAGGTTCCGGCCACCCCGGCGGCACGTTTCTGCTCGGGTATGGCTGGTTGTCACGCCTCTTCGTGCGTGGCCACCGCGCGGCGCGCGTCCGCGTCCAGGACGCCCCAGCTGATCAGCTGCTCGGTGAGGACCGAGGGCGACTGGTCGTAGATGACGGCGAGTGTGCGCAGATCGTCCTGGCGGATGGAGAGCACCTTGCCGTTGTAGTCACCGCGCTGGGACTGGATCGTCGCCGCGTAGCGCTGCAGGGGGCCCGCCTTCTCGGCCGGCACGGTGGCCAGCCGCTCCAGGTCCAGGACCAGCTTCGGCGGCGGCTCGGCGGCGCCGCCCGGCGTGGTGCCCGGCAGGAGCTCCTGCACCGGAACGCCATAGAAATCGGCCAGCTCGGCGAGGCGCTGTACGGTCACGGCACGGTCGCCGCGCTCGTACGAACCCACCACCACGGCCTTCCAGCGACCCTGGGACTTCTCCTCGACACCGTGGAGGGAAAGGCCCTGCTGGGTGCGGATGGCCCGGAGCTTGGCCCCGAGCTGTTTGGCGTATTCGCTGGACATATAGCTCCCCGGACACTGTGTCGACGCGACCGGACTGTCTTCCCGCCGCGCGGCTGGTAACTCACTGTGAGGTTACGCAGCGTGACTCTCCTGCGTCAAGCCGAATGGTCCACACCGACTCTTCCGTGGTAGCGGCCGTCCGTTAGGCCAAGGGGGTGACAGAAGGCCCCCGCGGGACCTGCTACGGTGGATGGCGCAATTCCGACGTCCTTTAAGGTCCGTCCCGTGAGGCGGAGAAGGAGGTCCGTTTCGTATGGACAAGCACGACACGCCCGTGCATCCGCAAGCGACCGATGCCCGGCCCGTACTCGAAGGCCCCGACATCGCGCGGGTGCTGACCCGTATCGCCCACGAGATCGTCGAGCGCGCCAAGGGCGCCGACGACGTGGTGCTCCTCGGCATTCCGACCCGGGGCGTCTTCCTCGCCCGGCGGCTCGCCGCCAAGCTGGCGCAGATCACCGACCGCGAGATCCCGGTCGGCTCCCTCGACATCACCATGTACCGCGACGACCTGCGCATGCACCCGCCGCGTGCGCTGGCCCGCACCGAGATCCCCGGTGACGGCATCGACGGCAAGCTGGTCGTCCTCGTCGACGACGTGCTCTTCTCCGGCCGCACCATCCGCGCCGCCCTGGACGCCCTGAACGACATCGGGCGCCCCCGCGCGGTGCAGCTCGCGGTCCTGGTCGACCGCGGCCACCGGGAACTGCCGATCCGCGCCGACTACGTCGGCAAGAACCTCCCCACGTCGCTGCGGGAGACGGTCAAGGTCCAGCTCGCCGAGGAGGACGGTCGCGACACCGTGCTGCTCGGTGCGAAGCCGGCCGCCCAGTAGCACGACAGGCGCACGGCCGCCCCGGCGTGCCCCCGCACGCGCCTGTCTGCCCGAAATCTCCCGAATGAACTGCCTTACGGAGCCTGTCAGATGCAGCGCCATCTCATCTCGGCCGCCGACCTCACCCGCGACGACGCCGTCCTGATCCTCGACACCGCCGAGGAGATGGCCCGGGTCGCCGACCGGCCGATCAAGAAGCTGCCGACCCTGCGTGGCCGGACGGTCGTCAACCTCTTCTTCGAGGACTCCACGCGGACGCGCATCTCCTTCGAGGCCGCGGAGAAGCGGCTGTCCGCGGACGTCATCAACTTCTCCGCCAAGGGCTCGTCGGTGTCCAAGGGCGAGTCCCTGAAGGACACCGCCCAGACCCTGGAGGCCATGGGCGTCGACGCCGTGGTCATCCGGCACGGCGCCTCCGGGGCCCCGTACCGGCTCGCCAACTCCGGCTGGATCGACGCGGCCGTCATCAACGCCGGCGACGGCACCCACCAGCACCCCACCCAGGCCCTGCTGGACGCCTTCACCCTGCGCCGCCGGCTGGTCGGCCGCGACGCCGGACTCGGCCAGGACCTGTCCGGCAAGCGGATCACCATCGTCGGCGACGTCCTGCACAGCCGGGTCGCCCGCTCCAACGTCGACCTGCTGCACACCCTCGGCGCCGAGGTCACCCTGGTCGCCCCGCCCACCCTGGTGCCGGTCGGCGTCGAGTCCTGGCCGTGCGCGGTCTCCTACGACCTCGACAGCACGCTGCCCAAGTGCGACGCCGTGATGATGCTCCGCGTCCAGCGCGAACGCATGAACGCGGCCTTCTTCCCGACCGAGCGCGAGTACTCCCGGCGCTACGGCCTCGACGGCGACCGCATGGCCCGGCTGCCCGAGCACGCGATCGTGATGCACCCCGGCCCGATGGTCCGCGGCATGGAGATCACCGCCGAGGTCGCCGACTCCGGCCGCTGCACCGCCGTCGAACAGGTCGCCAACGGCGTCTCCATCCGGATGGCCGTCCTGTACCTGCTGCTCGGTGGCAACGAGCCCGCCGTCACCCACTCTCGTACCGAGGAGAAGTAAGACCATGAGCAAGATCCTGATCCGTGGTGCGAAGGTGCTCGGCGGCGAGGCGCAGGACGTGCTGATCGACGGCGAGACCATCGCCGAGGTCGGCACGGGCCTGGCCGCCGAGGGCGCCGAGGTGGTCGAGGCCGCCGGCAAGGTGCTGCTGCCGGGCCTGGTCGACCTGCACACCCACCTGCGCGAGCCCGGCCGCGAGGACTCCGAGACCGTCCTCACCGGCACCCGCGCCGCGGCGAGCGGCGGCTACACGGCCGTCTTCGCCATGGCCAACACCTTCCCGGTCGCCGACACCGCCGGCGTCGTAGAGCAGGTCTGGCGGCTGGGCCGGGAACACGGCTACTGCGACGTCCAGCCGATCGGCGCCGTCACCGTCGGCCTGGAGGGCAGGAAGCTCGCCGAGCTCGGCGCCATGCACGAGTCCGCCGCCGGCGTCACCGTCTTCTCCGACGACGGCAAGTGCGTGGACGACGCGGTGATCATGCGCCGCGCGCTGGAGTACGTGAAGGCCTTCGACGGCGTCGTCGCCCAGCACGCGCAGGAGCCGCGGCTCACCGAGGGCGCCCAGATGAACGAGGGCGTCGTCTCCGCCGAGCTGGGCCTGGGCGGCTGGCCCGCCGTCGCCGAGGAGTCGATCATCGCCCGGGACGTGCTGCTCGCCGAGCACGTCGGCTCCCGCGTCCACATCTGCCACCTGTCGACCGCCGGCAGCGTCGAGATCGTCCGCTGGGCCAAGTCCCGCGGCATCCGGGTCACCGCCGAGGTCACCCCGCACCACCTGCTGCTGACCGACGAGCTGGTGCGCACCTACAACCCGGTCTACAAGGTCAACCCGCCGCTGCGCACCGAGCGCGACGTGATGGCCCTGCGCGAGGCGCTCGCCGACGGCACGATCGACATCGTCGCCACCGACCACGCGCCGCACCCGCACGAGGACAAGGACTGCGAGTGGGCCGCCGCCGCCATGGGCATGGTCGGCCTGGAGACCGCGCTGTCGGTGGTCCAGGAGACCATGGTCGACACGGGCCTGCTGGACTGGGCCGGCGTCGCCGACCGGATGTCCGTCAAGCCCGCGCGGATCGGCCAGGCCACCGGTCACGGCCGGCCCGTCTCGGCTGGTGAGCCCGCCAACCTCACCCTCGTCGACACGGCATACCGTGGCCCGGTGGACCCCGCGGGCTTCGCCTCGCGCAGCCGCAACACCCCCTACGAGGGCCGTGAGCTGCCGGGCCGTGTCACGCACACGTGGCTGCGGGGCAAGGCCACGCTCGTCGACGGGAAGCTCACGTGACACCTGTAATCCTGCTGGCCGAGGCGAAGAAGTCGGCCGAGGTCACCGACTGGGGGGCCCGGATCGGCTGGCTCGTCGGTCTGGCCCTGTTCATCGCGCTGGTCTACTGGCTGATGCGCGAGGGCTGGAAGTGGCGCGGCACCCTCCAGGCGGGCCTGCCGCCGCTGCCCGCCGCGCCCGAGGACACCGGCCCGGCCAGACTGGGCATGAGCGGCCGCTACCACGGCTCCACCACCGCCGGGCAGTGGCTGGACCGCATCGTGGCCCACGGCCTGGGCACCCGCAGCCGGGCCGAGCTCACCCTGACCGACGCGGGCCTGGAGGTCGAGCGCCCCGGCGCCGCCGACTTCTTCGTCCCCCGGGCCGCCCTGCGCGGCGCCCGCCTGGACAAGGGCATCGCCGGCAAGGTCCTCACCGAGGGCGGACTGCTGGTGGTGACCTGGCAACACGGCGACAAGCTGATCGACTCCGGCTTCCGCTCCGACCGCTCGGCCGAGCACGCCGAATGGGTCGACACCCTGAATCAGATGACCAACGACACGGAAGGCGCACGATGACGACCTCCACCAGGGGAGCCGCCAGGGTTCCCGCCGTACTCGTCCTGGAGGACGGCCGCACCTTCCGCGGCCGCGCCTACGGGGCCGTGGGGGAGACCTTCGGCGAGGCCGTGTTCTCCACCGGCATGACCGGCTACCAGGAGACCCTCACCGACCCGTCGTACGACCGCCAGATCGTCGTCGCGACCGCCCCGCAGATCGGCAACACCGGCTGGAACGACGAGGACGACGAGTCGTCCCGCATCTGGGTCTCCGGCTACGTCGTGCGCGACCCCGCGCGCGTGCCGTCCAACTGGCGGGCCAAGCGCTCCCTGGACGACGAACTGGAGCGCCAGGGCGTGGTCGGGATCTCCGGCATCGACACCCGCGCCCTCACCCGCCACCTGCGCGAGCGCGGCTCCATGCGGGCCGGCATCTTCTCCGGTGAGGCCATCGCCTCCGACGCGGACCTCCTGGCGCGCGTGCAGGCCCAGCCGCAGATGAAGGGCGCGAGCCTCTACGAGGAGGTCGCGACCAAGGAGGCGTACGTCGTCCCGGCCGTCGGCGAGAAGCGCTTCACCGTCGCCGCCATCGACCTCGGCATCAAGGGCATGACCCCGCAGCGCATGGCCGAGCGCGGCATCGAGGTGCACGTCCTGCCCGCCACCGCCACCGCCGACGACGTCTACGCCGTCGACCCGGACGGCGTGTTCTTCTCCAACGGCCCCGGCGACCCGGCGACCGCCGACGGTCCGGTCGCGCTGATGACCGCCGTGCTGGAGCGCAGGACGCCCCTGTTCGGCATCTGCTTCGGCAACCAGATCCTCGGCCGCGCCCTCGGCTTCGGCACCTACAAGCTGAAGTACGGCCACCGCGGCATCAACCAGCCGGTCCAGGACCGTACGACCGGCAAGGTCGAGGTCACCGCGCACAACCACGGCTTCGCCGTGGACGCGCCGCTCGACAAGGTCAGCGAGACGAGGTTCGGCCGCGCCGAGGTCTCGCACGTCTGCCTGAACGACAACGTCGTGGAGGGGCTCCAGCTGCTCGACCAGCCCGCCTTCTCCGTCCAGTACCACCCCGAAGCGGCAGCCGGTCCGCACGACGCCGCCTACCTGTTCGACCGCTTCGTTTCCCTGATGGAGGGCCAGCGTGCCTAAGCGCACCGATATCCAGTCCGTCCTGGTCATCGGCTCCGGCCCGATCGTCATCGGCCAGGCCGCCGAGTTCGACTACTCCGGCACCCAGGCGTGCCGCGTGCTCAAGGCCGAGGGCCTGCGCGTCATCCTGGTCAACTCCAACCCGGCGACGATCATGACCGACCCGGAGATCGCCGACGCCACCTACGTCGAGCCGATCACCCCCGAGTTCGTCGAGAAGATCATCGCCAAGGAGCGCCCGGACGCCCTGCTGCCCACCCTGGGCGGCCAGACGGCCCTGAACACCGCCATCTCCCTGCACGAGAACGGCGTGCTCGCCAAGTACGGCGTGGAGCTGATCGGCGCCAAGCCCGAGGCGATCCACAAGGGCGAGGACCGCGACCTGTTCAAGGACGTCGTGGAGGAGGTCCGCAAGAAGATCGGGCACGGCGAGTCCGCCCGCTCGGTGATCTGCCACTCCATGGACGACGTCCTCGAGGGCGTCGAGACGCTCGGCGGCTACCCGGTCGTCGTGCGCCCCTCCTTCACCATGGGCGGCGCCGGCTCCGGCTTCGCGCACGACGAGGAGGAGCTGCGCCGCATCGCCGGCCAGGGCCTGACGCTCTCCCCGACCACCGAGGTGCTCCTGGAGGAGTCCATCCTCGGCTGGAAGGAGTACGAGCTGGAGCTGATGCGCGACAAGAACGACAACGTCGTGGTCGTCTGCTCCATCGAGAACTTCGATCCGATGGGCGTGCACACCGGCGACTCGATCACCGTCGCCCCGGCGATGACGCTGACCGACCGCGAGTACCAGGTGCTGCGCGACGTCGGCATCGCGATCATCCGCGAGGTCGGCGTCGACACCGGCGGCTGCAACATCCAGTTCGCGGTCAACCCCGAGGACGGCCGCGTCATCGTCATCGAGATGAACCCGCGCGTGTCGCGTTCCTCGGCGCTCGCCTCCAAGGCCACCGGCTTCCCGATCGCCAAGATCGCCGCCAAGCTGGCCGTCGGCTACACGCTGGACGAGATCCCGAACGACATCACCCAGGAGACCCCGGCCTCCTTCGAGCCGACCCTGGACTACGTGGTCGTCAAGGCCCCCCGGTTCGCCTTCGAGAAGTTCCCGCAGGCCGACTCCACGCTGACCACCACCATGAAGTCGGTCGGCGAGGCCATGGCCATCGGCCGCAACTTCCCCGAGGCCTTCCAGAAGGCGCTGCGCTCGCTGGAGAAGAAGGGCAGCCAGTTCACCTTCGTCGGCGAGCCCGGCGACAAGGAGACCCTGCTGCGCGAGGCCGTACGGCCCACCGACGGCCGGATCAACACGGTCATGCAGGCCATCCGCGCGGGCGCCACCCCGGAAGAGGTCTTCGAGTACACGAAGATCGACCCCTGGTTCGTGGACCAGCTGTTCCTGATCAAGGAGATCGCGGACGAGCTGGCCGAGGCCCCCGAACTGACCGCCGACCTGCTCGCCGAGGCCAAGCGGCACGGCTTCTCCGACCAGCAGATCGGCGAGATCCGCGGCCTGCGCGAGGACGTCGTCCGCGAGGTCCGGCACGCCCTCGGCATCCGCCCGGTCTACAAGACGGTGGACACCTGCGCCGCCGAGTTCGCCGCGAAGACGCCGTACTTCTACTCCTCCTACGACGAGGAGAGCGAGGTCGCCCGGCGCGAGAAGCCGGCCGTGATCATCCTCGGCTCCGGCCCGAACCGCATCGGCCAGGGCATCGAGTTCGACTACTCCTGCGTCCACGCCTCCTTCGCGCTGGCCGACGCCGGGTACGAGACGGTGATGGTCAACTGCAACCCGGAGACCGTCTCCACGGACTACGACACCTCCGACCGCCTGTACTTCGAGCCGCTGACGCTGGAAGACGTGCTGGAGATCGTCCACGCCGAGCAGCAGGCCGGCCCGGTCGCGGGCGTCATCGTCCAGCTCGGCGGCCAGACCCCGCTCGGCCTGTCGCAGGCCCTGAAGGACAACGGCGTGCCGATCGTGGGCACCTCCCCGGAGGCCATCCACGCGGCCGAGGACCGCGGCGCCTTCGGCCGCGTCCTCGCCGAGGCCGGCCTGCCGGCCCCCAAGCACGGCACGGCCACCACCTTCGCCGAGGCCAAGGCCATCGCCGACGAGATCGGCTACCCGGTCCTGGTGCGGCCCTCGTACGTGCTCGGCGGACGCGGCATGGAGATCGTCTACGACGAGACCCGCCTCGCCTCCTACATCGCCGAGTCGACCGAGATCAGCCCCTCCCGGCCGGTCCTCGTCGACCGCTTCCTCGACGACGCCATCGAGATCGACGTCGACGCGCTCTACGACGGCGAGGAGCTGTACCTCGGCGGTGTGATGGAGCACATCGAGGAGGCCGGCATCCACTCCGGCGACTCGGCGTGCGCCCTGCCCCCGATCACCCTCGGCGGCTTCGACATCAAGCGGCTGCGCGCCTCCACCGAGGCCATCGCCAAGGGCGTCGGCGTGCGCGGCCTGATCAACATCCAGTTCGCGATGGCCGGCGACATCCTCTACGTCCTGGAGGCCAACCCGCGCGCCTCCCGCACGGTGCCCTTCACCTCCAAGGCGACCGCGGTGCCGCTGGCCAAGGCCGCCGCCCGGATCTCGCTGGGCGCGACCATCGCCGAGCTGCGCGCCGAGGGCCTGCTGCCGAAGAACGGCGACGGCGGCGAGCTGCCGCTGGACGCGCCGATCTCCGTCAAGGAGGCCGTCCTGCCGTGGTCGCGGTTCCGCGACATCCACGGCCGGGGCGTGGACACCGTCCTCGGCCCGGAGATGCGCTCCACCGGCGAGGTCATGGGCATCGACTCCGTCTTCGGCACGGCGTACGCCAAGTCGCAGGCGGGTGCCTACGGCCCGCTGCCCACCAAGGGCCGCGCGTTCATCTCGGTCGCCAACCGCGACAAGCGCTCGATGATCTTCCCGGCGCGCGAGCTGGTCGCCCACGGCTTCGAGCTGCTCGCCACCTCCGGCACCGCCGAGGTCCTCAAGCGCAACGGCATCAACGCCACGGTCGTGCGCAAGCAGTCCGAGGGCACCGGCCCGAACGGTGAGCGGACCATCGTCCAGCTCATCCACGACGGTGAGGTCGACCTCATCGTCAACACCCCGTACGGCACCGGCGGCCGCCTCGACGGCTACGACATCCGCACCGCCGCGGTGGCCCGCTCCGTGCCGTGCCTGACGACCGTCCAGGCGCTCGCGGCGGCCGTCCAGGGCATCGACGCCCTCAACCACGGCGACGTGGGCGTCCGCTCCCTCCAGGAACACGCGGAACGCCTGACCGCCGCCCGCGACTAGCAGCCCCGAGGGGGACACCGGAAACGGTGTCCCCCTCTTCACGAGGACACCATGTACAAGTTCTTTTTCCAGCTGGTCTTCCGGCGCATGGACCCCGAGCAGGCGCACCACCTGGCCTTCCGGTGGATCCGTCTGGCCGCCCGCGTCCCCGTGCTGCGCACCTTCGTCGCCGCCGTCCTCGCGCCCCGCCACAAGGAGCTGCGCACCGAGGCGTTCGGGCTGCGGATGCACGGCCCGTTCGGGCTGGCCGCGGGCTTCGACAAGAACGCCGTCGCCATCGACGGGATGTCGATGCTGGGCTTCGACCACGTCGAGATCGGCACGGTGACGGGGGAGCCGCAGCCCGGCAACCCCAGGAAGCGGCTGTTCCGGCTCGTCGCCGACCGCGCGCTGATCAACCGCATGGGCTTCAACAACGACGGTTCGCTGGCCGTGGCCGCCCGCCTGGCCTCGCGCGAGGCGGTCTTCAAGACCGTCGTCGGCGTCAACATCGGCAAGACCAAGGTCGTCCCCGAGGCGGAGGCCGTCGCCGACTACGTGAAGTCGGCTGAGCGGCTCGCGCCCCACGCGGACTACCTCGTCGTCAACGTCTCCTCGCCCAACACCCCCGGGCTGCGCAACCTCCAGGCGGTGGACCACCTGCGCCCGCTGCTCACCGCCGTGCGCGAGGCCGCCGACCGGGCCGTCCCCGGCCGGCGCGTCCCGCTGCTGGTGAAGATCGCCCCCGACCTCGCGGACGAGGACATCGACGCGGTCGCCGACCTCGCCGTGGAACTGGGCCTGGACGGCATCATCGCCACCAACACCACCATCGCCCGCGAGGGCCTGGGCCTGCGCTCCGCGCCCGCGCTGGTGGCGGAGACCGGCGGGCTGTCCGGGGCACCCCTCAAGGAACGCTCCCTGGAGGTCCTGCGGCGCCTGTACGCGCGCGTGGGCGACCGGATCACCCTGGTGGGCGTCGGCGGCGTCGAGACCGCCGAGGACGCCTGGCAGCGCATCCTGGCCGGTGCGACGCTGGTCCAGGGCTACAGCGCCTTCATCTACCAGGGCCCCTTCTGGTGCCGGTCCATCCACAAGGGCCTCACCGCCCGCCTGCGCACCAGCCCGTACGCCACCCTCGCCGACGCGGTCGGCGCCGATGTGAGGAAGCCCGCATGACCGCCCACCCGTCGCCCGGCCACCACCCCTCAACGAGGCCCTCCGGGCGACAGACGTTTTCCGGAGAGCCCTTCGGCGCCCGGCTGCGCCGCGCCATGGACGAGCGCGGCCCGCTGTGCGTCGGCATCGACCCGCACGCCTCCCTGCTCGCCGAGTGGGGCCTGGCCGACGACATCGCCGGCCTGGAGCGGTTCAGCCGCACGGTCGTCGAGGCCCTGGCCGACCGGGTGGCCGTCCTGAAGCCGC
The DNA here is from genome assembly GCF_013870595.1 of Streptomyces sp. WELS2. Classification (GTDB taxonomy): domain Bacteria; phylum Actinomycetota; class Actinomycetes; order Streptomycetales; family Streptomycetaceae; genus Streptomyces. Next base: position 13,012 of record NZ_JACBWZ010000004.1, read on the forward strand.
AGAGCGCCTTCTTCGAACGGTTCGGCTCGCGCGGCCTCGCCGTGCTGGAGAAGTCGGTCCAGGAGGCGCGAGCGGCCGGCGCCCTGGTCGTGATGGACGCCAAGCGCGGCGACATCGGCTCGACCATGGCCGCCTACGCGGAGGCGTTCCTGCGCCCGGACGCCCCGCTGTTCTCCGACGCCCTGACCGTCTCGCCCTACCTCGGGTACGGCTCCCTCTCCCCGGCCGTCGCGCTGGCCAGGGAGAGCGGCGCCGGGCTGTTCGTGCTGGCGCTCACCTCCAACCCGGAGGGCGGCGAGGTGCAGCACGCGGTGCGCGCCGACGGCCGTACGGTCGGGGCGACCATGCTGGCCCACCTGGCGGCCGAGAACGCGGGGGAGGAGCCGCTGGGGTCCTTCGGCGCGGTCGTCGGCGCCACGCTCGGCGACCTGTCGTCGTACGACCTGGACATGGGCGGCCCGCTCCTCGCCCCCGGCATCGGTGCCCAGGGCGCGACCCCGGCCGACCTCCCCCGGGTCTTCGGGGCGGCCGTCCGCAACGTGGTGCCCAATGTCAGCCGTGCCGTGCTGCGGCACGGCCCCGACACGGGCGCGCTGCGCGGGGCGGCCGACCGGTTCGCGGCGGAGATCCGGCAGGCCGTCACCGCGGGCTGAGCCGCGGTGAGGTGCCCGGCGAGGCGCGATCATGTCGTCCGCGGTGTGAATACATCCTCAAATCGGGGGCAATATGTCCAAAATGTCCGACCTGACGGAGGCTGACCAGGACTTTTCCGCTGTTCTCGCTGACTCTGGCGGACTTGCCCGCTAGTCTCCGAGGCAGTGGGGAACCTCCCATGCCCCTCAAGGCAGTGGGGGGAGGTCGGGCAATGTGTTGCTCGTAACCCCCAGGTGTGGGGCGTCCAGGTTCCTCACCGGTCCGTATCCGACAGTTCGACATCCGAGGTGACGTAGGCGTGGCTCTTCCGCCCCTTACCCCTGAACAGCGCGCAGCCGCGCTCGAAAAGGCCGCCGCGGCTCGCCGGGAGCGGGCCGAGGTCAAGAATCGACTCAAGCACTCCGGCGCCTCCCTGCACGAGGTCATCAAGCAGGGCCAGGAAAACGACGTCATCGGCAAGATGAAGGTCTCCGCGCTGCTGGAGTCCCTGCCGGGCGTGGGCAAGGTCCGCGCCAAGCAGATCATGGAGCGTCTGGGCATCTCCGAGAGCCGCCGCGTGCGCGGTCTCGGGTCGAACCAGATCGCCTCCCTGGAGCGTGAGTTCGGCAGCACCGGCTCCTGAGTCCGCCCGCCCGGCGGACCGGGAGTCCCGGGCACCCCGGGATTGCTGGAATAATCGCTGCATGAGTGAACGTCCGCGGCTGACCGTGCTCTCCGGCCCCTCGGGGGTCGGCAAGAGCACGGTCGTCGCCCATATGCGCAAGGAACACCCCGACGTCTGGCTCTCGGTGTCGGCGACCACCCGCAAGCCGCGCCCCGGCGAGCAGCACGGAGTCCACTACTTCTTCGTCACCGACGAGGAGATGGACAAGCTGATCGCCAACGGCGAGCTGCTGGAGTGGGCCGAGTTCGCCGGCAACCGCTACGGCACGCCGCGCGCGGCCGTGCAGGAGCGGCTGGAGAACGGCGAGCCCGTCCTGCTGGAGATCGACCTCCAGGGCGCCCGGCAGATCCGCGAGTCCATGTCCGACGCCCAGCTGGTGTTCCTGGCCCCTCCCTCCTGGGAGGAGCTGGTGCGCAGGCTGACCGGCCGGGGGACCGAGTCGCCGGAGGTCATCGAGCGCCGTCTCGAGGCGGCGCGGACCGAACTGGCGGCCGAGCCGGAGTTCGACGTGACCTTGGTCAACACCTCCGTCGAGGATGTGGCCCGCGAGCTGCTAGCCTTGATGGACGTTGTGTGATCGTGACTGTGGTCACGATGTCTGATTCTTTTCCATCCATCGGAAGGTAGAGCGTGTCCTCTTCCATCACCGCGCCCGAGGGCATCATCAACCCGCCGATCGACGAGCTTCTCGAGGCGACCGACTCGAAGTACAGCCTCGTGATCTACGCGGCCAAGCGTGCCCGCCAGATCAACGCGTACTACTCGCAGCTCGGTGAGGGCCTCCTCGAGTACGTCGGTCCGCTCGTCGACACCCACGTGCACGAGAAGCCGCTCTCGATCGCCCTGCGCGAGATCAACGCCGGTCTGCTGACCTCCGAGGCTGTCGACGGCCCGGCGCAGTAGTACTTTCAGATCGCGATTGACTTATCCACAGGCCCGGCAGTCATCCTGCCGGGCCTGTGGTGTGTCATGGGTGGTGCAGATTCTCGAATGCGAGGAGTCATGGTGGACAAGCCGAAGGTCGTGCTGGGCGTCAGCGGCGGCATCGCCGCGTACAAGGCCTGTGAGCTGCTGAGAAGGTTCACGGAGTCGGGCCATGACGTCCGCGTGGTGCCCACCGCCTCCGCGCTGCACTTCGTCGGTGCCGCCACCTGGTCCGCGCTGTCCGGCAACCCGGTCGCCACCGAGGTCTGGGACGACGTCCACGAGGTCCCGCACGTCCGCATCGGGCAGCACGCCGACCTGGTGGTGGTGGCCCCGGCCACCGCCGACATGCTCGCCAAGGCCGCCCACGGCCTCGCCGACGACCTGCTGACCAACACCCTGCTCACCGCCCGCTGCCCGGTGGTCTTCGCACCCGCGATGCACACCGAGATGTGGGAGCACCCGGCCACCCAGGAGAACGTCGCCACCCTGCGCCGTCGCGGCGCCGTCGTCATCGAGCCCGCCGTCGGCCGCCTCACCGGCGTCGACACCGGCAAGGGCCGGCTGCCCGACCCGGCCGAGATCTTCGAGGTCTGCCGCCGGGTGCTGGCCCGCGGCAGCGCCGCGCCCGACCTCGAAGGGCGGCACGTCGTCGTCTCCGCCGGCGGCACCCGCGAACCCCTCGACCCGGTCCGCTTCCTCGGCAACCGCTCCTCCGGCAAGCAGGGCTACGCCCTCGCCCGCACCGCCGCCGCCCGCGGCGCCCGGGTCACGCTGGTCGCGGCCAACACCGGCCTGCCCGACCCGGCGGGCGTGGACATCGTCCGGGTGGGCACCGCCGTGCAGCTGCGCGAGGCCGTCCTGAAGGCCGCGGCCGACGCCGACGCCGTGGTCATGGCCGCCGCCGTGGCCGACTTCCGGCCGGCCGCCTATGCCGCCGGAAAGATCAAGAAGAAGGACGGCCAGGAGCCGGACCCCATCGTCCTGGTGCGCAATCCGGACGTCCTCGCCGAGATCTCGGCCGAACGGGCCCGGCCCGGACAGGTGATCGTCGGCTTCGCCGCCGAGACCGACGACGTCCTCGCCAACGGCCGCGCCAAGCTCGCCCGCAAGGGCTGTGACCTGCTCGTGGTCAACGAGGTGGGGGAGCGCAAGACCTTCGGCGCCGAGGAGAACGAGGCCGTGGTGCTGGGCGCCGACGGCAGCGAGACCCCGGTGCCGCACGGCCCCAAGGAGGACCTCGCCGACACCGTCTGGGACCTGGTCGTCCGGAGTCTGGGCTGACGGCGCCACCGGCCGGACCGGCCCGGGGTCGTGTTCACGCCAGGCTGGAATTGGGCGTGGCGACCCTGGCCAAGGCCGCCGGACATTGGGCAGAATGCCCGTGCCGCAGGTCACAGCGTTCCCGAGAGGCGAGACGGGTGGCCCGTCGGCGGAGTGCGACCGATAAACTGTTCACGGTCGGCGCCGGGCGCAGCCCCGCGCCGATCGCAAATGATCAGCCAGCAGCCGCTGCAACCACAGGGAGCGTTGTGTCCCGTCGCCTGTTCACCTCGGAGTCCGTGACCGAGGGTCACCCCGACAAGATCGCTGACCAGATCAGCGACACCATTCTCGACGCGCTTCTGCGTGAGGACCCGACCTCCCGGGTCGCCGTGGAGACGCTCATCACCACCGGCCTGGTGCACGTGGCCGGCGAGGTGACGACCAAGGCCTACGCGGACATCGCGACCCTCGTCCGCAACAAGATCCTGGACATCGGCTACGACTCCTCCAAGAAGGGCTTCGACGGCGCCTCCTGTGGCGTGTCGGTGTCCATCGGCGCGCAGTCCCCGGACATCGCGCAGGGTGTCGACGCCGCGTACGAGGCCCGGGTCGAGGGCGACGAGGACGAGCTGGACCGGCAGGGTGCGGGCGACCAGGGCCTGATGTTCGGCTACGCGTCGGACGAAACGCCGACCCTGATGCCGCTGCCGATCTTCCTGGCGCACCGCCTGTCCAAGCGGCTGTCCGAGGTCCGCAAGAACGGCACCATCCCCTACCTGCGCCCGGACGGCAAGACGCAGGTCACCATCGAGTACGACGGTGACAAGGCCGTCCGTCTGGACACGGTGGTGGTCTCCTCCCAGCACGCCTCCGACATCGACCTGGAGTCGCTGCTCGCGCCCGACATCCGCGAGTTCGTCGTGGAGCCGGAGCTGAAGGCCCTGCTGGACGAGGGCATCAAGCTCGACACCGAGGGCTACCGCCTGCTGGTCAACCCGACGGGCCGCTTCGAGATCGGTGGCCCGATGGGCGACGCGGGCCTGACCGGCCGCAAGATCATCATCGACACCTACGGCGGCATGGCGCGGCACGGCGGCGGTGCCTTCTCCGGCAAGGACCCGTCCAAGGTGGACCGCTCGGCGGCGTACGCGATGCGCTGGGTCGCCAAGAACGTGGTGGCGGCCGGTCTGGCCTCGCGCTGCGAGGTCCAGGTCGCCTACGCCATCGGCAAGGCCGAGCCGGTCGGTCTGTTCGTGGAGACCTTCGGCACCCACAAGATCGACCCCGAGAAGATCGAGAAGGCGATCGACGAGGTCTTCGACCTCCGCCCGGCCGCGATCATCCGCGACCTCGACCTGCTCCGCCCGATCTACGGCCAGACCGCCGCGTACGGGCACTTCGGCCGCGAGCTGCCCGACTTCACCTGGGAGCGCACGGACCGCGTCGACGCCCTGCGCGCCGCCGCGGGCCTGTAACCCGCACCCGCCTGTCCGCCGAGGCCCGGCTCCCCACCAGGGGGGCCGGGCCTCGGCGTGTCGCGGGACGGCGGTGGCCGTGCCGGCCGACCGGGCGTTGTCGGTGCCGTTTGGTAAGAATGCAGGCGTGAGCAGCGAGAACGGGGTGTCCCGGACAGACGGGGGCGGTGGGGCCGAAGGGGCGCCGCCGGAGCAGCTCGCGCTGGTCGTCCCGGTTCCTTCACGAGGGGAGCAGGGCCGTTGCGCAGACCCCCGGGCATGCCGGCACAAGCACTGTCCGGGCGTGCGGGGACGGACCGTGGCGCGTGCCGGGCGCTCACCTCGCGCGGCCGGGAGCGGCGTGTCGTCGCTGCCGGATGTGCGGCGAGCAAACAGCGAGGCCGAGCACGGAGTGCCGGGCGGGCTTGCCGGCCCGATTCGGGCACAGGCCACCGGAGCCGGTCCACCCAGGACCGGGCGGTACCGGCCGACGGGCCCGGCGGGCACCGTGTGTGAGACTCGGGGCATGATCCGTACCGCGACCCCCGCCGACATTCCCGTCATCCATACGCTGATTCGCGAGCTCGCCGAGTACGAAAAGGCACTCGACGAGGCCAGGGCGACGAAGGAACAGCTCACCGAGGCCCTGTTCGGCGAGCGCCCGGCCGCCTACGCACACGTGGCCGAGGACGCCCACGGCGAGGTCGTGGGCTTCGCGCTGTGGTTCCTCAACTTCTCCACCTGGCGGGGCGTGCACGGCATCTACCTGGAGGACCTGTACGTCCGCCCCGAGGCCCGCGGCGGCGGCCACGGCAAGGCCCTGCTGACGGAGCTCGCCCACATCTGCGTCGCACGCGGCTACGAGCGCCTGGAATGGTCGGTCTTGAACTGGAACCGGCCCGCGATCGACTTCTACGAGGCACTGGGCGCCCGCCCCCAGGACGAGTGGGCGGTGTACCGGCTCACGGACGAAGCGCTGAACGCCCTGGGAGGCCAGGGCGGCCGGCCCTGACCACGATCAGTGATCTCCGGAAGGGCTTCGTCGTGCGCCTCGCCCGGGCCGCCGCCGTCGCCGGTCCTGCTCTGCCCGCCACCGCCCACGCCACCCCGGCCGCCGATATCACCGGGCGCGCCGCGGGCCAAGCCGTCATCCTGATGGCATTTTTCCGGTTCTCCTCCCCGCGCGGCCGGGGCGCGGTTGGATGTCCTCATGACTTCCGCCGAGCACGCGCGGCTGATGCGCGCCAACCAGGCGAACTGGGACGCCCGCACTCCGGTCCATGTCGCCAGCCGGTTCTACGGCCTGGACGAGGACCTGGACCCGGAGCGCTGGTTCGCCGCGTTCGAATGGGAGGACCTCGGCGAGTTGTCCGGCCGGGACGTGCTGCACCTCCAGTGCCACCTCGGCACGGAGACGCTCGCTCTCGCCCGGCGTGGAGCCCGGGCGGTCGGCCTGGACTTCTCGGCGGCGTCCGTGACGGCCGCGCGGGACCTCGCCGCGAAGTCGGGCCTCGACGTCACCTACGTCCAGGCCAACGTGTACGACGCCGTGGCGGCGCTCGAGGGCCGGCGGTTCGACGTCGTCTACACCGGCAAGGGCGCCCTGTGCTACCTGCCCGACCTCGACCGGTGGGCGGATGTCGTGGCCAGCCTTCTGCGGCCGGGCGGGCGGCTGTACGTCGTGGAGTTCCACCCGCTGCTCAACGCGCTCGGCCCGAAACCGGATCCCGGTGAGGGACCGGAACTGCTGCTGCGCCACGACTACCTGGGGGGCTCCGGTCCGGTGCACCGGGACGCCACCCACACGTACACCGACGGCCCGGCCGTCGAGGACGCCACGGACAGTTACGAGTGGATGCACGGCCTGGGAGAGGTCGTGAACGCGTTGACGGATGCGGGAATGGGCATCCGGCGACTGCGGGAGAGCGACGAGCTCCCCTGGCCGCGCTGGCCGCGGATGGTCCGCACGGACACTGGCTGGTGGCGGCTGCCCGAGCCGCGGATCCCCCTCTTGTACAGCCTGCTGGCCGTTCGTTGAGCCTCCTCCCTTCCGGCGGCGGTGCACGGAAACGGCACCGTCTGCTGGGCCTCTCACTGGCAGCCGCAGCGCTGCTGGCCTCACTGATCGTTCTGTACGGCCCGGACTGACATCAGTCCTGGACGCTTTCGGAGCGCCCCAAGTTGCCGGTGGGAACAGCGGCTAGAACGTCCGCGAGTCGATCGTCAACACCGCCCCCCGGTGATCATCCTGCGCGTGACGAAGGCCGCCCACATGGCCCGGAAGCGCACGGGCCGAGTACGTGCTCGTGGCACGGCTGCAACAGTTGCGTGAGCACCCGGCAGGTGGCGGCCGTGCCTGGGCGGACCGGCTGTCGGCGCCGGCCGACCGCGCCTTGAGCCGGGGTCCTGGCCGGGCGATGGATGGGCCGGGGCCTTGCCGTCCTCGGTCCGGCGGCGGGCGACATCGTCACCGTGGCGCGCATCTGCGCAACCCGTTCGGCGAAGGCTGGCACTCGCGCGCCGACCAGAACGAGGTTTCTGACTGCTGGCCGGCCCCTCCCCAGATCACCTGTGTGTATCTCCGAAGCCGGGTGGGTCCGTCCGTTTTCGGCCATCCCTCAGGGACCGGGAGGTGAGGGACGGGCAGGGGGTAGGCGCGTAGGTATGGATGACACACGATCGCGGCAGGACAAGCGGAGTTCCCAGGAAGCGCGTGCCCGGGGAACCATGGGAATCTGGCGGTGGGCCAGGTGGGGGGCGCTTGTACTTGCGGTCAGCTGGGCGGTGAACTGGGCCGTCAATCTCGCCCGGGGTGAGGGAGGACGGGATCTGTGGTGGCCTCTGGTCAGCACCGTCGTCTGGGCAGGACTGACCGCGTACGGCTTCAGGACCTACCGCCGGATCAGGACAACGACTTCGCCGGCCGTCACCGGCGATCCGCCTGCCTGACTGCCTCCTGTCCGGCGTCGCCTTCGGCTGCCCCGTTTCCTGTCTCCTGCCGCTGGAGTCGGTCGCCCCGATGCGGATCGCCTGGGGACTCCACCTCCAGCCCGTCGGCCAGGTCGGGGCCAAGCCGTACAAGTTGCTGGTCAAGGCCCTGTCCCGTTCGGCGAAGGGGGCCGTCGCGAAGTACACCTGGTCCGGCCGTGGGCGCCTGAGCCTGCTGCGGGTGCGCGATGACGTCCGGGTCCTGCACGCCATGCACTGGCCCGACGAGATCCGCGACCCCACCGAGCTCCTGCCGTGGCCCACCGAGGTCTGCGAGGAGGAAACCGCCGGCGCCCTCGCCCTCATGGCCGCCGCGCAGGGCATCGTCCCGGACCGGCCCGAGGAGCCGTCGGCGCGTCTGCGTTCAGAGGGCAACAGGGGTCACCGGGGCGGGTGTTGCCGTCGTCGTTCCGGCCGCAGACGTCCTCGACGAACCACCGCAGCGTGCGGTCGGCGCCGTTGATCAGGGGAACCACCCGCTCGCCCGGCCCCGAGCCCCGGCTCCTTCGCCGTGGCGGACGTGGAGCTTGCCGAAGCGGCCCAGGTCCCATTTGATGTCCGCCAGATCGAGCTTGCACGCCTCGCTGACCCGCAGCCCGACCCGGGACATCAGTTTGGCGGCGGTGTGGTTCCGGGCGGTCGGGCCGGACTTCCGGCAGGTCGCCAACTCGCCGCCCCGGCGAACCGCGGCTCGACCTCCGGCCTGGACGGCGGAATCCGCAGCGCCGCGTGCTTCGACCCGCGCGGCCGGTTCATCTCGTCGATCGGGCACTCGATCACCCGGCCGGTCATCCGGTGGATCCCTCGAGGCCGATCACCCGGCGCCGGTGCCCCTCTTCCACGTCCGCCAGGGCCGTCCGCACGCGTTCCACCCCGTCTTCGAGTTGCTTCACGAGCGGTGGCCGCGTGAACATCCGCCTACGCGAGCGAGCGCGTACCGATACGGTCCGGCGTGACGGAGCGCTTGAATGGGCGGGTTGAGTGCTTCAGACGGCAACGGCAGGCGCGACGCCGGTCAGCTCCGCGCTCGCCTCCCACAGTCGACGTGCCGTTTCGACATTCTCCAGCTGGTCCCACAACCGCTCACGGTGCGGCCGCCCCCGCAGCCCGAAGGCGCGCGGGCCCCACAGCTCGCCCCCGCCGATCTCAGGGTCGAGGACCGCCCGGACCGCGGGCCGGGCACCCGCATGCTTGCCCTGGAGAACGAGCGCGGCGGCCGCCCCGCGCAGCGCTGCCCCGGCCTTCCGCACATGGACCGGCGGGCGCGACGGGGTGAGCGAGTCCAGCGCACCGCCAGGGTGAACCACCACGCTTGACACTGTGCTGCCCGCGGCCGACAGTCGGCGGTCGAGTTCCAGGCCGAAGTACATCTGAGCCAGCTTCGACCGGCTGTAGGCGCCCTTGGCGCGATAGTCGGCCCGGGACTGCAGATCGTCCAGGTTGAGCCGCTCGGACTTGGCGGCGAAGCTGCCGACGGTCACAACGCGGGCGCTCGGCGCGGCCTCGAGCAGCGGCAGCAGCCAGTGGGTGAGCGCGAAGTGCCCGAGGTGGTTGGTTCCGAAATGCACCTCATGGCCGTCCCGCGTCTCCCTCCGCTCCGGCCCTTCGAGGAGGACGCCGGCGTTGTGGACCACCGCGTCGAGGCGCTCCACCCGCAAGGATTCCGCGACTCCCTGAAGTGAGTCGAGGTCGGCGAGGTCCAGGCCCACCGACCGCACCCGCGCACCGGGCACCCGCGCCCGGATCGCGTGCATGGCGGCCTCGGCACGCTCGGTGCTCCGGCTGCCCAGCACGACGGTGGCGCCGGTAACGGTCAACGCCTCGGCGGTGAAGTACCCGATACCTGCATTGCCGCCGGTGACCAGATACACGCGGTCAGCGGCGGAGGGGGTCTGAGACATGGCGAGAGCTCCTGTGAGGTGCGACGGCGGCTCCGGCGGAGCAGCCCGGCGTCCACAGTGCCGCTGGCCTCCGACAGATCACCGACAAACATCCGACAGGGGCTGGGTTCTGTCTCCTTGGTCAGCATGGTGCCCGGATGAGGATGGTGGCGAGGTGGAGGGCGGGGTGGGCCCGCCTGATCTTCCAGGAGTGCTCTGCGGCGAGCACTACAGACCACGGGGCAAGGCCAGGACCGCCGAGGCCCTGCGCAAGATGAATTGACGCCGCCGCGCGAGATCAACTGCTGCGCGCGGCCGGACAGTTCGACGAGACCGTCGCCCGGACGGTTCCGGGCCAGATCGCCGCTGCGCAGCCAGCCGACGGTGAGCGCGTCGCGGGCCGCCGCCGGATCCCCGAGGTATCCGGTCACCGGCCACGTCAGGGGCGCGGCGGAGGGCGAGGGAGTCGGAACCGAGTCGGCCCCGGCTCCCTGCTCGGCAACGGGGTCCTGCCGGAGCATGCCGGGTGCCTCAGGTCTCGCGACGACGACACCAGGCCCGCACAAGCCACCACGAACGATGGGTCCACACCCCACCGAGACCCTCCACCCGTCACGACGAACGCCGTCGGCAGTACTACGTCGCGGAAAAGGCGTACAGCTTGTTGTCGTGGGCCAGGAGTACGTGCCGTCGTCGCACAGGCCGAACCAGTAGCCCGACCCCCAGTAGAGTGTGCTGCCCGCGATCGCCGTGCCGCCCACCACGGCTCCGCCGCTGGGGAAGCGCCACAGGACCGAGTCGTCGGTGGTGTCACGGGCGAACATCGTGTCGTCGTCGCCCTCGCCGCCGCTGAAGACGACGCCCGTCGACGGCGCTGACGAAACCGATGTCCAACGGCGTGTACGGATCGGCGACCTGCCAGCGCGTCGCCCCGGTGGCCGGGTCCAGCGCCGCCCAGGAGCCACCGTCGGACGGTCAGGGGGCCGGTGGCGGATCGACCTCTTCGGGGGCCAGGTCGGTGCGGGCGCGGTGAACGCACACCGGATGGCGCCACCACCCGGTGGTGCCGACGGCCGCGTCCACGGACACCTCCACCATCACGGCCGGCTCGACCAGGACGACATCGAGGGTTCCGGCGCTGCCCCACCCGCCCGAGAACGCCCGCCCCGTCCATGGGTGCCCCGGCCCGCCACGGTCCTGCCCGTCTGGGCCGACAGGACGGTGCGGCATCCGACGTAGCGCAGCCGGCCGACCGTGTCGTAGCGGCCGAACAGCAGGGTGCATGGGCAGGAGAGCGGTCCGGACACCGCGCCGACGAACCGTATGCCGAGCCGAAGCGCGATAGTCGTCACATAGGCAGGCTTGTTGTCACCGATGCGACTGCCGATCGCTGCGACGTGGCTCCGCAGGCTCACAAGCCTGCGGAGCCGAGGCGCAGTTGGGGATCACCGGGTGGCCGTGGGTTCTTGCCGGCCGGAGCTCGACGCTGTGGCTTCGGGGCGAAGGCGGTACGCGTGAAACCGGTCCGGTGGCGGCGGTCTCCTGCCGCATAATCCTCGCGTGTCCGAAACTCCCGTCCCGATACCGTCGGGCTCCGTTCCGGCAGGTACGCCTGCGTGGTCGTCTACCGATGCCGCCCTCTGGACCGGGCCCGCCCCGCATCCTGGGCCCGGCCTGTGTGGTCCGTGTCGGCGCTGCTGATCACCGTTGTATGGGCGATCGCGGCGGAGCCGGTACCGTCGTGCAGCGATGCGGCGCCCTGCGGTCCGGACTGGGGCGGCATGACGGAAGTGGGTCTGGCCGTCGGCCTGTTGTACTGGTTCGCCCGCCTTCCGGAGCTCACGCTGATCGCAGCACCCGCGCTGGCGGCGATGGTGGCGTGGAGAGAGCTGCCCGGCGCCGACCGGACGTCCCAGGTCGCGAACTTCGCCGTGATCGAGGCCCTGATCCTTGGCTGGGCGGCGGCCCGCGGACGGTTGGCCGCCCGGTCCGGGCAGCGGCGGCTCGTGGAACGGGCCGCCGGAGTGCGGTATCGGCTGCCGGAGCCCGTCGGCCCACTCGTGCGAGGCAGCATCCCGCTCGCCGCCGGGCTGGTCCGGTGCGCCGTGACCGCAGGTGCCGTGCTGTTGGGGCTGAGCGGCATCCGCGCGGACGAACGACACGCGGACCGGGCCGCGCACATCACGGCGACGGTGACCCACCGCGGCGAGGAGACGGTGCGCGTCCGCACCGCTGACGAACGGCGCATCACCGTCGACGCCTTCTACCCCGAGGACCACGTCGTCGGCAGCACGGTGACCGTGCTGGAGGACGGCTCGTGGCGACGCCTGGTGGCGGAGCCGTACGACGCCTTCGGCTGGCAGTTGCTGGCCCTGACGGCCGGGCTGCCCGGACTCTCCTTCCTCACGGTGGGCGTCCTCGCCCGCCGCCGCGCCGCGGCGCTGCGCCGCGCGCCAGTGCCGGCCCTGCGCGTAGTCACGACGGACCGCGCGGGGGACCCGGTCGTGATCCGCACCGTCGGCCCGGTCCGACGCCCCCGAACCAGCGAGAAACCGCTCCTGAAGGCCCTCTCGGATACCGGTTCCGATGTCCGCATGACAGAGGAGGTCTCTGCTCTGCACGTCCACCCGGAACTGCGGCCTGCTGAAGCGAGCCCACGGAGCGACCAAGGACTGCCGCTGGGGCCCGTCCTGCTTCTCCTCGTCGGGTTCGCCGTCACGGCCGTGCTCGTCACGTGAGCCTGCACCGCTCACCGGACGTCACCGGAGCTGTGCCGGGGCTGCGGTGCCTCACAGGCAACCGGCAAGCGTCGTTCCCCACAGGGAGCCGGGTGGCTTTGTTCACGGGTTTCGACAGCGGATGTACGTGGCTTTGAGCAGCACGACGGCGTGGCGGTGTTCGATGTTCATGAGCAACGACAGCGCGCATCGACTCTTGAATGTGGTAGCCGGCTGGGCTGCGGGACCCCGTGGCCGGCGGCGGCGGCCGGACGGCACTCGCCGAGGAGAATCGCTCCATGCGAATTCTGATCATCACCGCTGGTTCACGCGGAGACGTCGCGCCTTTCACGGGACTGGGGCGGTGTCTGTTGGATGCGGGCCATCAGGTCGACGTGGCCACTCACCCGTCCCTCGCCGCACTGGTCGGCGGGTGCGGTCTCGGCTACCGGCCCGTGCCGGGAGACCCGCGGGGGCTGATCCGGGACTTGGCCCGTGCGGCGTCGCGCGATGAGGCTCAGGCGCTGACGAGGGCGTACGCGGACGGGCTCGCCGATGGGGTGGCGGAAGCCGTGGCGGGCGGAGCCGAGCTACTGCTCACTGCTTTCGGCCCGGCACCGCTCAGCCGGGTGGCCGGCGACGCATTCGGCGTCCCCGTCATCGGTACCTACCTCGCACCGTCCTTCGCCACCGGAGAGTTCCCGCTGCCCAACGCACGGAGCATCGATGACCCGGGGCCAGAGGGCAACCTCGCCGCCGGCCGGGATGTGCTGAAGCGCGCGGAAGGGGTCTTCGCGGGCGCTGTGACCCGCCTGCGCGCTCGCCTCGGCCTGCCTGCGGGCGCCCCCTCGGCACCGGTGGACGTTCGGCCGGTCTTCCACGGCTTCAGCCCGCTGGTAGTGCCGCGCCCTGAGGACTGGCCGTCGTGGGTCGAAGTGGCGGGCTACTGGTGGCCCGCGCGGCCGGACGGCTGGCAGCCCCCGGCCGAACTGGTCGACTTCCTCCAGGCCGGTCCGCCCCCGGTGTTCGTCGGATTCGGCAGTATGGCGGCGGGGCAGGGGGAACGGCTCAGCGAGCTGGTGGCCGCGGCGGTGAAGCGGGCAGGCGTGCGTGCCGTGGTACAGGCGGGGTGGGCCGATTTGAACGGCCGCGGCGCCGACGTCCTGGCCATCGGCGACATCCCGCACGACTGGCTCTTCCCTCGCACCGCTGCCGTCGTCCACCATGCCGGGGCAGGTACCACCGCAGCCGGACTGCGGGCCGGTGTGCCCGCAGTGCCCGTTCCCGTCATGGCCGACCAGCCGTTCTGGGCGTCTCGGCTCCACGCGCTGGGAGTTGCCCCGCGGCCCGTGCCGTTCCAGGAGCTCACCGCCGAAGCCCTCGGCGACGCGATCACGGCCTGCCTGTCCGAGCCGTCCCACCGCCGTCTCGCGGCCGAACTCGCCCGCGGGATCGCCGCGGAGGACGGCACCGCTTCGCTGCTCGCCCACATCGGCTCAACGAATGCCGGGTGAAGCCGCACCCGGTGCCGCCGAAACACGCGGACGATTCGAACGCCGTCCCGCCCCGTTCGCCTTCCAAAGTCATGAGCTGCTCGCCGCCGTGTGCGCGTGGACCGAGCTGTCCTTCGGCGAGACGTACCACGCCGGCGAGGACGACCCCGACCACAGCGACATCTGCGACTGCGCCGCCGTCCCACCCGCGTTCCGCATGAGCTCCGCGACCCGCGCCGTCTGCCGGCCGTGTATGTGACCGCTGACCCGTGACGCAGCTCAGGGGCGTAGTGTCCGCCCGCAGTGCGGTGTCGGCTCAGGACTCGACGCCCTCGGGGACATGGCTGCGAGGAATCCGGCTGCGGACGGACGCGGAGCGCCGGCCGCGGTCAGCGCGAACGCCGTCCGGTGAGGAGGCGGTACAGCAGGAGCACGATCACCGAGCCAACGATCGCAGCGATCCACGTCGAGAGATGGAAGAAGCCGTTGATGGAGTGCACGCCGAAGATCACCTTGCCGAGCCAGCCGCCGAGCAGACCGCCGACGATGCCGATCAGCATCGTGACCAGGCAGCCACCCGGGTCCTTGCCGGGCGTGAGTGCCTTGGCGATGGCGCCTGCGATAAGGCCGATGAGAACCCAGGCGATGATGCCCACGGTGTGCGTCCTTTGCTGTAGATGTGCTGTGGGGGCCCGACGGGGGTTGCGCCGGGGCCGTGTGCCGGTCGCTCCGCGCGGACGGCCGGCGACATACGGATATCCGTTCGGGATCACTCCACACGCGATCAGGTGCTGTTCCCTCCGACTGGCCCATCCCGCCCGTCGGCCGATCCGGGCGACGGCGGATTCGGTGACTGGTCCACCTTCGATGGCAATCGATCCAGGCTCGCCGTCACCGGTCACCCGCCCTGGGGCACCTCACCTTCGGCAACCCTCCGGCAGATGCGAAGGGCCTGATCACGTGGATGTCAGCGTGGACTCCACCGAGCTGCACCTTGCGGTCGAACAGGGACAGAAGCCTCTGTAGCCTCTGTCCCTGCTCGTGAGGGTCGGACAGACGACAGCCCGCAGTTCCAGCCCGTGCTGGACGGCATCCCGGTGCCCCGCATCGGCCCGGGTCGGTCCCGCGCCAAGCCGGACAAGGTCCGTGCCGACAAGGCCTACGGCTCTCGAGTGAACCGTGCCTACCTACGCGGACGAGGTGTCGCGTGCACCGTTCCGGAGAAGGCCGAAGGCCTGGCTGCCACTGTTCCCCGGCCTGCTCGTGCTGGGGCTGCTGGTTCGCAGCTCCGACTGTGATGCCGGCCGGACACCGAGGGGGTCCGCAGCGTGCACGCGCCGCTCTGGGTGGTCCCGAGATGCCGCGGTGATGTCCTGCCATGGGCGGACGATCCCCAGGGCGACGGTCAGCTCGGTGTCGTTGCCGCCCACCGGCGAGTGACGGCCGGGATGGTCGGTGCGTTCGGAACGTGCCCAGTGTGCGGCGGACGCCGGGGTGCCGGGGCCCGCCGGTGCGGGGCGCCCTCCGCAGAGGCCGGACGCCCGCTGTCACCACGGCGGAGCCGACGAACACGGAAATACCGCAGGTAGGCGTAGTACCGCGGTACTACGCGCCCGTCGCGGTTCAGCCCCCGGTACCACCGGATTCGGGTGATCGGCACCTAGCGTTGCCGGTGAGGCGTCCGAAGTGACGGACGCCGAAGCCCGACAGGGAGAACGCGAATGATCGACGCACGGCGGTTGACCAAGAGGTACGGCGAGAAGACGGCCGTCGACGGGCTGGACTTCGTGGTGAGGCCCGGCACGGTGACCGGCTTCCTGGGGCCCAACGGTGCGGGTAAGTCCACGACCATGCGCATGATCGTCGGCCTCGACGCCCCGACGAGCGGCTCCGTCACCGTGAACGGCCACCCCTACGCCCACCACCGGGCGCCGCTGCAGGAGGTCGGCGCCCTCCTGGAGGCGAAG
This sequence comes from Streptomyces sp. WELS2, assembly GCF_013870595.1. Lineage (GTDB taxonomy): Bacteria > Actinomycetota > Actinomycetes > Streptomycetales > Streptomycetaceae > Streptomyces. Next base: position 29,019 of record NZ_JACBWZ010000004.1, read on the forward strand.
TCGATCCACCCCGGCCGCTCGGCGTACAGCCACCTCAAAGCGCTCGCGCTCACCCACGGCATTCCCGGCAGCCGGGTCGACGAGGTCATCGGCCTCGCCGGGCTCGACAGCGTGGCGAAGAAGCGGGCCGGCGCCTTCTCACTCGGGATGGGCCAGCGGCTGGGCATCGCGGCCGCGCTGCTGGGCGACCCGCAGACGGTGATGCTCGACGAGCCGGTCAACGGGCTGGACCCGGAAGGGGTGCTCTGGATCCGCAACCTCCTGAAACGACTCGCCGACGAGGGCCGGACGGTGTTCGTGTCCTCCCATCTGATGAGCGAGATGGCCCTGGTGGCGGACCACCTGATCATCGTGGGGCGCGGGCGGCTGCTGGCCGACACGACCGTGACAGACCTGATCCGCGAGGCCGGCGGGGACACGGTGAAGGTCGTCACCCAGGACCCGGCCCGGCTGCGAGACGTGCTCGCCGGGCCCGACGTCGGCATCACCGGCCGGATCGGTTCCGAGGAGCTGCAGGTGACCGGGCTGACCGCCCGTGAGATCGGGCTGAGGGCCGCCGAGCACGGCATCGCGCTGTTCGAGCTGAGCGCGCGGAGCGTGTCGCTGGAGGAGGCGTTCATGGATCTGACCAGGGATGCCGTGGAGTACCACGGCACCACGACCGGCATCGACACCCTCGGGAGGCCCGCATGAGCACCCTCACCGCAACTGCGGAGGACCCCAGGACCACGGCCGCCCGCCCCGCGTACCGGGTGACAGGACGGCGCGTGCTCGCCTCCGAGTGGGCCAAGCTGTGGTCCCTGCGCTCAACGTGGATCACCCTGGGCCTCGGCCTGCTGTTCCTGGTGGCCTTCGGCCTGATCTCCGCGAGCCGCTACAAGTCGGGGAGCGACTCCGGCCACGTGGACCGGGACTTCGCCGATTCGACGGCCGTCAGCCTGTCCCTCTTCGGTACGAACTTCGCCCAGCCGGCCTTGGGCGTGCTCGGCGTGCTGGTCGCGGCGGGGGAGTACTCGACCGGCGTGATCCGTTCCACCCTCGTGGCGGTCCCCCGCCGGCTGCCCGTGCTGTGGTCCAAGGCGGTGGTCTTCGGAGCGGTCGCACTGGTCCTGGGCACGGTGGGCGGGTTCGTCGCCTTCCTGTTCGGCAGTGGAATCGTCGCGGGCACCCCCGCGGCCATGAGCCTCTCGCACGCCGGTGTACTGCGGAGCCTGCTGGGCGCCGGGCTCTACCTCGGCCTCGTCGGGGTGATCGGGGTCGCGCTGGGCGCGCTGTTGCGGTCGGTGGCCGGGGGGATCTCGGTGCTGGTCGCCGCTCTGATGCTGATCCCGGGGCTGATCTCCCTGCTGCCGAGTTCCTGGCGGGACGGCATCAGCCCCTACCTGCCGTCCAACGCAGGTGAGTCGATGTTCGCGCTGACACACGACTCGACGATCCTGTCCCCGGGGGCCGGGCTGCTGGTCTTCCTGTGCTGGACGGCGCTCGCGCTGGGCGGCGCGGCGTACCGGCTCGCGCGCACCGACGTCTGACGCCCGCACCATGGACAGGTGACGTCCGTGACCACCGATGACCTCAGCGGGATGGGACCGCTGGTCGCCCGGCTGTCCCGGGGTGGCCAGCGGTTGCGGCAGGCCGACCGGACACATCCGTGGGTGCTGGACACCGCGGTCGTGATCGTGGTCTTTCTGATGTTCTGCCTGCCCGACCTGCTGCGCGGCGGTATGGACGACGGCGACGGCCCGCGCCGCTTCCGGCTCGCCTTCACCGAGCTGTCCGTCGCGGGAATGCTGGCACTGCAGGCAGGACTGGTAGTGCCCCTGCTGTGGCGGCGACGCAAGCCCATGACGGCCTTCGGGTGTCATCGCCACGGTGTTCGTCCTCCAATGGTCCCTGGGCGCGGTGCTGCGCGCGGACATCGCCCTCTTCGTCGCCCTGTACAGCCTGGCCCTGCACGGGCGGCTGCGGCAGCTGCCGTGGGCCGGCGCGGTCATGGCGGGAGCCATGCTGCTGGTCGCGGTCCGCGCGTCCTCGGCCGTGTCCGTCTGGGACGCGCTGTTCTTCCTGCTGAGCACGGCGACGGCGGCCCTCGCGCTCGGCCTCATGGTGCGAATCCGCCGGGCCCAGCTCGCCGGACTACGGGAGCGCGCCGCCCGCCTGGAAATCGAGCGCGATCAGCGCAACCGGTTGGCCACGGCCACCGAACGCACCCGGGTCGCGCGCGAGATGCACGACATCGTCGGCCACAACCTGTCCGTGATCATCACGCTCGCCGACGCCGGCGCCTACGCCACGGACGCCGCACCCGAACGGGGCAAGGAGACGCTGCAGCTCATCGGCCACACCGGCCGGCAGGCCCTCGGCGAGCTGCGGCGCGTGCTCGGCGTACTGCGCGAGGCCAGGGACGGTCCGGCAGGCGGCCCCGAGCTCAGCCCGCAGCCCGGCACCGCGGACATCGGCGCCCTGTGCGCCACGGTGCGCGCCGCCGGACTGGAGGTCGTCTACCGGACCTCCGGCGACATCGAGGCCCTGGACGGCGGGGTTCAGCTGACGGTGTACCGCATCGTCCAGGAAGCCCTCACCAACACCATGAAGCACGCCGCCGACGACACCCGGGTGCACGTGGCGGTCGCCGTGACGGACACCCGGCTGAGCATCCGGGTCCAGGACACCGGCCCGGCCGCACAGCCGGGTCCGCCGGACGAGCAAGGACACGGCCTGGTGGGCATGCGGGAGAGAGCGGCTCTGTACGGCGGAACCGTCGGCGCGGGACCGACGGACGGCGGAGGATGGAGCGTCGATGCCGTCCTCGACCTCACATTCCGGAGCGGTGACCGGTGACCACCGTCCTCGTCGTGGACGACCAGCCGCTGCAACGCTACGGCTTCCACCTGCTGCTGGACTCCGTCCCCGAGACCGACGTCGTCGGGGAGGCCGCCCACGGCGCGGAGGCCGTCCGCAAGGCCGCCGAACTGCGCCCGGACGTCGTCCTGATGGACGTCCGCATGCCCGGCATGGACGGCATCGCGGCCACCCGCCGCATCGTCGCCGCCGGCGGCCGCTCACGCGTCCTCGTGCTCACGACGTTCGACCTGGACGAGTACGTCCACGCCGCGATCCGGGCCGGGGCCAGCGGCTTCCTCCTCAAGGACGCGCGCCCTGAGGAACTCCTCGCCGGCATCCGCGCCGTCGCCTCCGGCGACGCCGTGATCGCGCCCGCTCTCACTCGCCGGCTCCTGGACGAGTACGCCCGCTGCGTCCCCGCCCACCGGGGTGACGCCGCCGAGGACCCGAGGCTCGTCTCCCTCACCGACCGCGAGCGGGAGATCCTCGTCGCCGTCGGCAAGGGCTGGACCAATGGCGAGATCGCCGCCCGGTACGTGCTCTCCGAGTCGACCGTCAAGACCCACGTCGGCCGCGTCCTGGCCAAGATCGGCGCCCGCGACCGGATCCAGGCCGTGATCTTCGCTTACGACCACGGCCTCGCCCGGCCCAACGCCGACTGAACCCGATGAGCGGGGGCCGAGAAGACCGGCGGCCTGCGCGAGCCGCCGACGCAGGCCGGCCATCGTGACGTCGAGGGTCTTGGTGGAGCCGAACGCAGGTCGACGTCCGCAGCCAGCGTGCCCTGCTCGCGCTCATGGCCGTACTCCGCACGGTCGGCCCGGCGGTCCTGCCGGCGAGCCCGGTCCGCCGGATGCGCGGCCTCGAGTGATCGCCGCCGTGGCCGTCATGACCGCCGTGGCCGTCGTGTCCTGGTGCGCCACGGCGGGTGAGGTCAGTCCCGCCGCGGCGGTCACGGTGGCGGGGGCCGTCGTGTCTCCGTGCGCGCGCGTCTGCGGAAGCCGAGGGGTGTCTCCGAAGTGCGGTGGCGGAAGAAGCGGGTGAAGACCGTCGTGCTGGAGAAGCCGAGCCGGTCCGCGACCGCGGACGCGGGGAGCTGTGTGTGCAGCAGCAGCCGTTTGGCCTCCAGTACCAGCCGGTCGTCGATGAACGCCTTGGCCCCGCGTCCGACTGCGGCGTTCGTGGCGCGGGTCAGCGACCGCACGCTGTAGCCGAGGCGGGCCGCGTACGCCTCCACCTGGTGGTGACGGGTGAAGTCCTGCTCGACGGCGTCACGGAAGCGGCGGAAGGCGGCGTCCCCGGCATGCCTGCGCTGCCCGCCCGGCAGGTTCGCCAGACGCAGCACCAGGATCGACAGGGCATGTCGGACGACCTCGACGTGGACCTCCAGCGGCAGGTCACGCAGCCGGTGGTACTCGTCCTCCAACAGCTCCAGCGTCCGATCCAGGGGTTGCGCGGCCTGCGGCGCGGGGGACATCGGCAGCCTCCAGGCCCTGCGGTCCAGTTGCGCCCCGGTGACGGTGGCCGCGTCGAGGAAGCTCGCCTGGAACAGCACCACCGCCGTATCCGGTACGTCCGCGCCGCCCCGGCACCCGTCCGGGAACCGTACGAACTGGCCGGGCCGGATCCACAGCCAGCTTCCGGGCGCCACCTGGCAGTCGGTCGTGTCCACCACGCAGCGCAGGAGCCCCGAGCGCACGGCCATCACGAGATGGAACTCCAGACGCACGGGCGCGTCGGCCGTCGCACCGAGCCGCCCGATCCTGGTCAGCAGCCCGGGCAGGTCGGTGACCTCCACGCCGGGCGGCCCGCCGGGTGTGGTGGGGAAGGGGAAGGCGATGGGGCCGGAATCCTGTCCGATTCTGCTCATCTCGTGCCCGAGTCTATCGCCGGGCAGCATGCGGAGATCCCTAGCGTGATCTGTGGAACGGCCGGGGAGCAGGCGTGGCGCCTAGCGCCGACGGCCCACTCGGACGACTGATTCTGCGCACCCGGCCACCGGGCCGTGCGCCGAGCGGAGGAGGACGGCGGATGCGGCTGATCGTGGGGATGACCGGGGCGACCGGGGCCGTGCTCGGGGTGCGGCTGCTCGAACGGCTGGCCGCCGATCCCGGGATCGAGACCCACCTGGTGATCAGCCGCTGGGCGCGCGCCACCATCGAACTGGAGACGGGCCGCACGGTGCGCGAGGTGAGCGCACTGGCCGACGTCACCCACCGCCCGGAGGACCAGGGCTCGCCGCTGTCCTCAGGTTCCTTTCGCACCGACGGCATGGTGATCGTGCCGTGCAGCATGAAGACCCTGGCGGGGATCCGTGCCGGGCACGCCGACGGACTCGTGGGCCGAGCGGCGGACGTCGTGCTCAAGGAAGGCGGACCGCTCGTCCTGGTCCCGCGCGAGACCCCGCTCAACGAGATCCACCTGGCGAACATGCTCGCGCTCGCACGGATGGGCGTGCGCATTGTTCCCCCGATGCCCGCCTTCTACAACCATCCGCGCACCGTCGACGACCTCGTCGACCACCTGGTGGTACGCGTCCTCGACCAGCTCGGTGTCGAGAGCCCCACCCGCGGCCGCTGGACCGGGATGCGCCCGGCCCGCGCCGAGCGCCCCGCCGACACCGTCTGACCGGCCCCGTCCCGTTCACGGACCGGCCCGACGCCGCTGTCCCGATCGGCGGCGCCCTGACGGCCCAACACCCGGCCCGTGACCGGCGCCCCCCTTGACCGGCCCGGCGGCTCACCCGTGACCGGCGCCCCCCTTGACCGGCCCAGCGACCCCCTGACCGTTCCCCGACCCCGACCCGCCCCACATCCAGACGAACAGGAGCCCGCCCGCGCCATGACCACGCACTCCGACCCCGGCCCCGCCCCCCGCACCGGCCGTGACCTCGACCCTGCCCCCGGCCGCTCCCAGCACCCCGCTCCCGACCCCGCCCTCGACTTCCGGGCATTCGTCGCACGGCTGCTGGCTGACGGCGACGCGGTGGAGATCGGCAGGAGCGTCGATCCACACCTCGAAGTGGGCGCCGTGGCCCGTCGGGCGTACGAGACCGGCGCACCTGCCCCCTTGTTCACCTCCCTCACCGGCGCCGCCCCCGGCCACCTTCGGGTAATGTTCTTTCTGCGCCGAGGGGCGCGGGCCGAAAGGC
>NZ_JACBWZ010000040.1 GCF_013870595.1 Streptomyces sp. WELS2
GTGCAGCCGCAGCAGGCCCCAGCAGCCCAGCCACAGGTCGTTCCCCGCGCCGAAGGACCACAGATGGTCGCCGGGGACCATGGTCGGCGAGAGGGCCAGCTCGGCGACGTTCGAGATGCCCAGCGTCTGCTGGTCGCGCCAGGCGGTGTCGGCGCGGCGGGGCCACTCGCGCCAGCGGGCCCCGGAGACGGTGAAGCTGTGCTGGAGGTCGTGGGAGCCCTGCAGGATGTGCAGGCGCAGGTCCTCTCCGGGATAGCCGCGCAGCAGCGGGGTGCCGGGGTCGCCGTGCACGGCGCTGGAGAACCAGTGGGCCGGGTCCCCGCCGCGCTCGGACAGCGGTTCGCTGCGGTAGTTGACGCCCATCGCGCCCTGGTCGTCCGGCGCTCCGGGCGCCGGCGGCGGGTTGACGGGCTCGCCGTGGTCGCCGTGTCCGTGCTTGACCATGGGCACGAAGTCCCCGATGGCCAGGACCATTTCGCGGTGTGCCGTGCCGTCGGCCTTTTTGATCACGGCCTGGGTGCCGCGCCGCAGCTCCCGGCCGTGGTCGTGCGGCGAGACCCAGACCGCGCCCTCGGGTTCGGCCATGAGGGCTCCGAACAGGCCGTGGCGCTGGCGGTAGTTGGCGAGCAGGTGGTCGTGGAAGAAGACGGTGCCGAACTCCTCGTCCACGTACCAGCGGTAGGTCCAGGAGTTGTACCGGCCGTGGGCCTCCTCGCCCTGGTCGGCGGTGGTGGTGGCGGACAGGTAGTTCCAGCCGACCGCGGAGCCGTCGGAGATCAGCGGATCGTACTTGACCAGGTGGGTGTGGAGTCCGCACTCCGGCTGGAACGGCAGGTGCGGGTCGAAGGCCGACTCCTCCTGCGGTCCGGTCGGCAGGGCGTTGGTCAGCGTGAGTTCCACGACCTCGCCCTTGTTGGCCCGGATGACCAGCGGTTCGAGGGTGCGTTCGCCCCGCGCGAGCTGCCGCTTGAACTCCTCCAGGCCGCCGGCCTCCTCGATCTCCTCGGCGAGGACGTAGAAGTGGGCGTTGTGGTCGTGCCAGGTCACGGCGTGCTCGTCGGTGGGGTCGCCGTGGTAGTGGAGGGTGCCGTTGGTGACCACCAGGTGGTAGCGGCGCACCGGGGCGTCCGGTGGGGTGATCTTGGTGAAGGCCTCGCCGGGCTGGGGGTCGTCCACGAAGGCGGCGGCTTCCAGCGCGGTGGGTTCGCGGCCCATGCCGGGCGGCTGGAGCGGGGTCCGCGGCGGCCGGGGGTTCTTCTGCGGGAAGGTGGCGGACTGCGCGAGGAAGCCGGGGAAGCCGGGCCGTTCGGGCGTGGGCGCCGGCGGGGCCGGGCGGTGCGGCAGCGGGACGAGGGGCTGGATGGTGCGGCCGTCGGGGTAGCCGCCGGTGCCGTCCTGGAGGGTGTCGAAGATCCGGAACAGTCCCCACATGCCCATGTGGAAGTGGACGTACATGTGGCAGTGCCAGATCGAGTCGCCGACCGCGCCCTGCCGGGAGCCGAGGCCGCCGATCAGTTCGAGGGTCATGGCCTCCTGCGGGCCGATGCTGACGGAGTCCACGATGGGCGCGTTCTCGTCGCCCGGCCGCAGCCGCCACTGGTGCAGGTGGGTGTGGAAGACATGGGTGTCGCGCATGCCGCCGTGCACCAGCCGGATGACGGTGGGGTCCCCGGAGTAGCCGCGCAGGACCGGGGTGGAGGGGTCGCCGAACAGCCAGGAGCTGTGGTGCACCTCCTCGCCGATGACCGCGTCGCGCACCGGGTCGACACGGCCCTCCTCGAGGAGCTTCTGGTAGCGGTACATCCGCCATTCCATGGGCTCGATGCGGTGGTTGACCGGAAGCATCGCGTTGTTGAGCGGGGTGAGGTCGTCCACCGTGTCCGAGGTGACCGGGCGCAAGGCGGGCAGGCCGGTGGCCGTCCGCGGGCCGGCTCCGGTGCGTCCGCCGCCGTGCCCCCCGTCCTCGCCGTGTCCCCCGCCGTGGCCGTGGCCGGGCATCGGCGGCGGCACCGCCGGGTTGTCGTTGCTCGGGTACTCCATCATGAAGATCACGAACTCGCGGAAGCTGCGGTCCGGCAGATGGACGTCCGCGTACAGGCCGGTGGCAAGCGGCGCTCCGGTCTCCGGGTCGGTCCAGGTCGCCTCGGGCGCCTCGACCACCACCGCGCCGACCATGCCGTGGCTCTGTGTGCCCTCGCCGCGCGCGTCGGACATGTCCCCGAAGTGGAAGACGCCTTCGTGCTCGCAGACCCATTCGTAGACGCGGGTGCCACCCGGGGGCACGCTGCTGTCCGGGTTGGCGCCCGCCGCGAGTCCGTCCATGGTGCGCACGTCGTAGCGGACACCCTGGAGGGTGATGCCGGCCGGGCGCGGCAGCTCGTTGGTCAGCCGGACCCGCAGCCGCTCGCCGCGCCGGACCCGCAGGACCAGCGGGCGGGCGAGCGGGTGCGGGCCGGGCACCAGCTCGGGCTGGTCCAGGTAGCTGGGGAACGGCTGTGGCCAGGAGGCCGCCAGCTCCCTGAGCTCCGGCGCGTCCGAGGCGAGCGTGTACAGGGCGCCGTTACGGTCGTGGTCGCCGAACTCGTTGTAGGCGATGGGCACGTTGAGCGCGACCACGTCGTACGTCCGCACGGGGCGTCCGTCCCCGTGCCGCTCGGCCGGTGCCGCTGTGCTGTTCATGTCTGAGTGAACTCCCCCGTGTGTCATGGTCATTCGGGCAGGTCGGTGGCGGGTCCGGTGCTGTGGGCGAACCGGTCCACCGGCCGGGTGCCGGACAGGATCCGGCCCTGCCAGGCGTAGGTCTGGCCGAAGGGGCTGCCGTCCCGGCCGCTCCGCCGGCTGAAGGTCACGGCGATCCGGTCGCCACGCCGCACCCGCACCGGGCGTTCGACCGGCAGATAGCAGTGTTTCCAGCTGTCGGACGTGGTGCGCCCGGTGATGTCGTCACCGGAGATGTCGAGCGCCACGGTGTCCGACAGCCGGGCGGTGAAGTAGCCCTTGAACCCGGTGAACACGCCGTCCCGCCGCACGGTGAACGCCAGCGGCACGTCGTACGAGTACGGGCCCCGGTCCTCGCCTCCGGGCTCGTAGCGCCGCAGCAGGGCCGGTGCGCTCAGGTGGCCGGAGACCGGGAGGATCACGTCGTAGTACAGGGAGTAGGGGTCCCGGGCGCCGCGGGCGGCCAGCAGGTGGGCGAACGCTTCCGGTCCGCCCGCGTCCTCGGGCCCGGGGCCGGTCAGCTGCGCGTGCGCGGACTCGGCGGTCACCGGCACCAGGAAGCTGTCCACCAGGCGGGGCAGCATGGTGCCGCCGGGGCGCAGGAAGCGTTCCCGGGCGTCGTCGAGGATCGCGGAGAAGTTCTCGTTGTCGCCGAGGTTCCCCATGATCTCGGAGATGACGATGTCCACCCGCTCGGGCAGTTCCAGGTCGAAGGAGAGGCCCGCGAGCGGGATGAAGCGGCCGGCGAACCCGGCCTCGGCGAGCCGCTCGGTGGCGGTGGCCAGGACCTTTTCGTTCAGGTCGATGCCGTAGACCCGGGCCGCCCCGGCCTGGAGGGCCCAGCGGGCCAGGATGCCGGTGCCGGTGCCCAGGTCGAGGACGGTGTCCCCGGGGCGTACCGCCTCGCTGACGGCTGCCTGGAAGGCCGTCATGCGCAGCTCGTCGCCGAGCATCAGCTCGTGGAATTCCTCGCCCCAGTCCAGCAGTTGCTCGGAGGCGGGGAGCCAGACCTGCTCGGTGCGGTAGTGGCCGGGCCAGACGCCGCCCCGGTACACGGTCAGCGCCGCCTCGGCGGGCCCGGCCACCGGGCAGCCGGTGGTCAGGTCGAAGCTGCTGTGGTGCAGGGGGCAACTGAGGCGCAGGGTACGGGGGTTGACCTGTCCGTGGACGAGCCTTCCCTTCCGGTGCGGGCAGGCGGCGGCGGTGACGAACTCCCGGCCTCCCACCCGGACGCGCAGCCGGTCGCCGGGCAGTTCCTCCAGGACCGGCTCCTCGGCTCCGGTGCGGCCCGTCATGCCGCCACCCCGCCGGACGACTCCCTCGCCCGGGCCACGGCCGCGTCGAAGGCACCGCCGATCAGCCGGGAGAGCAGTCGCGCACCGGTCCACAACCGGGTCGGTTCCAGGCCGTAGGCGGCTTCGTACTCCTTTATGGCCAACTGCATCTCCCGCATGTGGAAGGTGTCGATGTGCAGGTGTTCGGTGTAGTAGCGGCCGTACCGGATGCCGAGCCGTTCACAGGCCCGCGCCTGGTGGGTGAAGGCGTCCGGTATGGAGGCCTCCAGATAGGCCAGGGCGCCCAGGAAGTACTCGGTGTGCGGGGCGCGTTGGGTGAGCCAGTAGAAGACGTTGAGGAACTGGAAGGTCTCGTCGCCGGTGGTGTCCAGGAAGTGCTCCGGCTCCTGGGGCAGGCCGAGTTCGGCGAGGAGCAGCCGGTAGAGCTGGGAGTGGGCCTGCTGGAGGTTGCCACAGCCGAACTCGTCGATGAGGACCCGCATCACGGCCATCTGCGCCTTGATCGGCAGCCGGGGCACGGCGGGGAAGAAGTTCTGCGCCTCGGTCAGCCCGTCGAGCGCGAACTCCCTTACCACCAAGGCGAATTCCTCGCGGCTCGCCTGCTCGGCCAGGTACTCTCCGGCCGGGTTGCCCGCGCGTTCCCCGGCCAGCAGCCCGGCCAGCAGTCGCTGCCAGCCGGCCCGGTCGGCGACCGGTTCGGTGGCCGACTCCAGGGACCGCACGAGCGGGATGATCCAGTCCCGCTCGATCTCCTCGATGCGGGCGAGCAGCCGGGAGTCCAGCGGTGTCCGGTTGAGCCGGAACAGTTCGCGGTGGACCGACTCGTCCCCGGAGGCCGGGGCGGGCCAGGCGGGTACGGCCGGGCGGGCCGTCGCCGGGCCGGGTGCCGGGGTGCCGGAGGTTTGGGTGCCGGAGGCCGGGGTGCCGGAGGCCGTGGGTCCGGGCACCGTGCTGACGGGTGACCCGGTAGCGGGTGCAGCAGTGCCGGTCGTGTTCATTCGCCCGCCTCCGCGGTTTCCACGGTCTTGTCGGTCTCCAGTACGCCGCGGTGGTACAGCGCGGTCTTGATCCGGCGGTACCAGTCGTCCCGCTCCAGGCCGTAGCGCGCACAGGCGTCGGCGAGGCGGGTGGCCGGGTCGGCGAGCCGGCCGGCGAACAGGTCGGCGCACAGTGCCGGTTCGGCGTTGGCGAGCGCGACCACGTATCCGTCGACGGGACCGGACTCCAGCAGCAGGTGTTCCAGTCCGGCCAGGATCCGCGCCCCGGGCCGGGCCCGGACCAGCCGCCGGGTGAAGTCCGCGCTGCCCGAGGAGTCCTTGACGGCCACCACGGCGGGCAGTTCGCAGATCCGCAGCAGGGTGTCGAAGTCGGCGGCGTTCCCGGCGACTTCGGTGCCGTGGTAGACGACGACCGGCAGGCCGCCGCGCTCGCCGAGTTCGGTGAAGTGCCGGCGGATCTCCTCCTGGGTGATCCCCGGGCCGTACGGGGTGGTGGCGACCAGCGCCTGGGCGCCGAGGTCCACCGCGACCCGGGCCCGTTCCAGGACCCGTTCCGTGGTGGGCCGCAGGATGCCGGCGAGGACGGGCAGGCCGCCGGCGTGTTTCACGGTGGCCGTGAGCATGTCCTCCCACTGCCGGTCGCTGAGCCTGCGTCCCTCACCGGTGCTGAGGTTGGGCAGCAGGGCGTCGACGTGGGGCCGGACGGTGTCCAGCAGCCGGGCGACCCCGCTCTCGGAGACCTCGCCGGTCTCCGAGAGCGGCGTCACCAGGGCCGCGATCACTCCCTGGTACATCTCGGGCTCCCTCAGGTACGGCCTTGCGCCACGGCCCGGTCCGGTGCCGGTATGCCCAGCCGGTCCGGGGGCAGGCGCAGGGCGAGCGATGCGCGGTAGAGCCGCTCCAGCGGCTCGGGGAAGGCGGGCTCGGGCACGTCGGCGGGCCAGGCGCCAACGGCGCGCACGGGGAGTTCCCCGAAGGCTGCCGCGCGAGGGCCGACGGTGTGCAGCAGCCCCTTGCGGTTGACGACCATGGCGATCAACAGCCGGTCCGTGAAAGGCAGTTGATCGGACAGGTCCGGGTCGGACAGGGCCGGTCCGACGTCCGCCCGGTCGTATCCTTGGCGGCTGATGTCCATGACCGTGTGGAGCTGGTCCATGAACGGGTAGTAGAGGTCCTGGAGTTCGCGTGAGTAGCTCCAGATGACGTCGTCGCAGCGGCCCACCTGTTCCAGGTTCATGACCACGCGGGTGTCGAGCCGTGTCACGAAGAACGCCTTGCAGGCGACGCGCAGGCCGTCGTCCTGGCTGTGCATGCCGAGGAACAGCGCGGCGTCGACGAAGACTTCACGGTCCTGCGCGGCGGGAGTGTCAGCGGCCATAGCGGTCCAGCACCTTCCGCAGCCGCTGCATCGCGCCGGCGAACATCTCGGGCTCGCGGGCCAGGGCCATGCGGACGTACGGCTCGCCGCGGCCGGGCTGGCTCCAGTAGAAGTACCGGCCGGGCAGCACGTACACGCCCTCCGCGCGCAGCTCCCGCTGGAGTTCGCTCGCGGTCAGCTCGGGGTGGGTGATCTTTGCCCAGGCCACGCTGGTCTTGGCGATCGGTTCCAGGTAGTCGAGGATCGTGTCGCGCAGCGCCTCCCTGACGGCGGCCCGGTTGGTGTCGAGCACGTCGCGGACCGAGGCGAGACCGTCCTTCCGGGAGTTCTCCACGTACTGGGTCAGCATGTTGAGCACGAACGGCGAGACGTTGAGCAGCACGCTGGTGTGCAGGTTGTAGATGTCTTCCTTGATGTCGTCGCTGGCGGTGAGCATGGCGGCCTTGGCGTCCTGCACCGGCCAGGTCTTTCCGGTGTCCTCGATCGCCAGGTAGCTGACCCCGGACTCCTCCAGCAGTTCGTAGACGTCGAACCGGGCGAGTTCGGGATCGTAGAGGGTGAACGAGGCGAAGCAGAAGTCGATGACCAGCAGTTTGTTGTGGTCCTTGCAGAAGCGGACGACCTCTTCGAGCCCCTTGCGGCCGTGTCGCATGAGCGTGAAGCCGGTGGGGTTGTTGGGGTCGACGAGGAACAGCGCGTCGGTGCGGACCCGGCGCTTGAGTTCGGTGTAGATGCGGTCGGGGTCGTGCAGCGCCGACTCCTCGACGGGGTACAGCGGCACGCCCATGTTCGACAGGACGTCGTGCAGGTTGTCGAAGCACGGCTCGACCAGGGTGACGGCGGCGCGCCGCTGCTTGAGGTACATCGCCACGACCATGGTGGAGATGGAGGCGGCGTACGACAGGAGCGTCTTGTTCCTGGCCAGCGCGGTGGGCTGGCGGTGGAGGCGGAAGAACGACTCGGTGAAACGCTGCTCGTAGGTGGCCTGGAGGCCCTCCTCCGCCTCGTACCACAGCTCGGGAAGGCGGCGGACGATCTCGTGCTGGGCGGCGGACTGGCGCTGGTGCGTGTGGGCGTCGGCGAGGTTGAACTCGGTGCGCAGGGCCTGGATCTCGTGCTGTGTCAGATCGAGCAGTCGCTGGTCGTGCGCGGTGCTCAGAGTGGTGCCGGCGTGCGTGGTCATGCTTCCTCCAGTCGTACGGCGTACGAGTGCGGGCACGAACGGGTCCGTCATGGCATGCGACAGACACGGATTCGTGTTTCAGAGGACTTCTCGTGCGGGCGCGGCCCAGGGCACGCAAAGAACCGTCGCGGTCGGACGGTGGGAAGGGTGCTCCTACGGAAGGAGGCCAGAGTGCTCGTCGCCGGCTACGACGTGAGTTCGGAAACGAGTTCCAGACATGTATACCCCCGTATACGGACTTCGTCCGGTAGGTGACTGTGCCACAGTCGGTGGCGGCGGGACAAGCGGCTCACCGTCACAAAGGGCCGGCTTTTGCCGGGCCGTGCGCCGGCTTCCCGGAGTGTGCTGTGCGGTGCGGGTTTCCGGGCATGGGTCAGGCGCCGTGCGGTCGGCACGGCGTGGGAAAACGGTGTCCATGGGCGCCCCGGCGCCGATGCCCAGGTGGGCAACAGCGGCCCCCTACAAGTGAGTTGGCCCCGAGTGGCGGGGCTTACCGTCGCTCCGCTCCGCGGGTTCGGCGGGAAGCGCCCCACGGTGCGGCGGACCGTCGGCGGCCGAGCGGGCGCACGGTCGGGGCGGGGAGGCGCGCGGGAGCACGTGGGCGTGTGCAGGGCGCGCGGCACACCTGGCACGCGGGGCGCACCGGCACTCGCGGTGGCGTGCATGGCACAGGTGGCACATGTGGCACGCGTCAGCGCATGCCGGACGGGCCCCGGTGCGCGGGCCGGCGCACCGGGGCCTCTCGGACGGGAGGTCAGGCCTCCTTGATCGCCTCCAGGTCCAGCGACAGCTCGATCTCCTTGGAGACGAGGATCCCGCCGGAGTCCAGGACCATGTTCCAGCTCAGGCCCCAGTCCTCCCGGTTGATCTTGCCGTGGGCGGAGAAGACCGTACGGTCGTTGCCCCAGGGATCGCGCGCGTAGCCCAGGTAGTCCACCTCCAGGGTCACCGGGCGGGTGACGTCCTTGATGGTCAGGTCACCGATGAGGGTGCCGCGCTTGCCGTCCCAGGTGACCGCGGTGGAGACGAAGGTGGCCCGGGGGTGCTTCTCCGTGTCGAAGAAGTCCGCGGAACGCAGGTGGTCGTCGCGCGTCCGGTCGCCGCTGTCCACGCTGGCCATGTCGATGACGGCGGTCACCTTGCTGTCCTCCGGGCGCTCGCCGATCTCCACGGTGGCGTCCACGCCGGTGAACCGGCCGCGAACCTTGGTCAGCATGAAGTGCCGCCCGACGAAGCCTACTTCGGCGTGTCCGGGGTCGATCTTCCAGGTGCCGGCGGCGGGCAGTTCCACCCCGTCGACGGTGCGGGTCGGTGCAGTGGTCATGTGGTCGGTCCTCCGATCAGGCGCCGGACACGGTCGGCAGGCCGGCACCGACCCAGTCGTCCTTGCCCTCGCCGTATTCCCTGACGTTGACGTATCCCAGCTCCGCCAGCCGCTTGGCCGCGATGCCGGAGTTGGGGCACGGCTCGTTGGCGCAGTAGACGACGACCTCCGCCTCCTTGTCGGGCAGCAGGGTGGGAGCCAGCTCGTCGACTTGGTCGTGCGGCAGGCTGAGCGCACCGGGCAGGTGCTTGTCGTTGTAGTACTCGGCGGGCAGGGCCTCGACCACCGTCACCAGCCCTTCGTCGATCTTCTTCTTCAGCTCGTCGCGCGCGATCCGCTGGACCATGTACGCCTCCCGTTTTCGAAGCGGAAAATCAGTGCGTCTGCACACACCTTAATCCGTGCGTGCGCACGCAAGCAAGTCTCGTTACACTCGTCCTCGTGAACGAAGGTGAGCACCGAGTCGAGGCGTGGCGAGCACTGCTGCTGGCCCACAACTCCGCCGTGCGGGCGATCGAGAGCGACGTCCAGCGCACCGGCCGCATCCCGCTGACCTGGTACGACGTACTTCTGGAGCTACGTGCGGGGGGCGAGCGGGGCCTGCGCATGCAGGAAGTCGCCGAGCGTGTGGTCCTCAGCCGCACCCGGGTCAGTCGGCTGGTGGACGAGATGGCCCGGCTGGGCCTGGTGGACAAGCGGCCGGATCCGACGGACAAGCGGGTGACCTGGGCGGTGATCACCGAGGACGGTCTGGCCGCGCTGCGCGAGACGGCGCCGGTCTACCTGCGTGGCATCTGGGAACACTTCGCCCGGCATCTGAGCGACGACGAGGCCGATGTGATCGCGAAGGCGCTGCTGCGTGTGGCTCAGGCGCACACCGACATCAGCGTGACCTGAGCCCCGCGACCGACCTTGACCGGACCGGTGGGTACGGGACGCATCGGTGCGCCGATGGGCTGCCGCCGGCCGTGACGCCCCGGGGCATCGTCCATGGGTCCGGGAACGGATGATCGCGGGCGTGGCGGCGGTCAGCGCGGCAGCACCCAGGCCGGTGTCCAGGTCCCGGCGGCATCGTGGCCGGTCGCCTTGACGGCGAGGTGGGCGCGGAGCGCGGTCAGCGCCGGGTGGGGGTTGTCGCGGTGCCAGAGGAGGGAGTGCGGGTAGACGGGCGTCGGGTCGGTCACCGGGATGCGGCGCAGTCCGTGGCCGGCGGGCCAGACGAGACGGGTGTGCGCGCCCATGAAGGTGGCCAGGGCCGGGGTGTCGGCGACGGTGTCGAGGAGCGCGTCCGAGCCGAAGTTGGGGCCGGTCGCCTCGATGGTGAGCCCGAACTCTGCCACGAGGTCGTCGTAGTAGGCGGCCCACTCGGTGCCGGGAACGACGCCGGGCATCCAGATGCGGTGCCCGGCGAGCCGTGCGAGGGGCACGGACCGCGCGCCCGCCAGGGCGTGGGCGGGGCCGGTGAGGAGCTGGAGCGGCTCGTCGAGCACCCGCACGGACGCGATGTCCTCGGGAAGGGGCCTGCCGGGCGCGGCCACGGCGCGGAAGGAGGCGTCGATCTCGCCGGACCGGAGTGCGGTGACGGCTCTCTCGACGTCGAAGAGCCACACGACGTCGAGGTCGATCTCCGGGTGCGCGCGGTGGAAGTCGCGCATCAGGCCGGACGGCGCGACGCGCGAGGCGATCACGTCGACGCGCAGCGGACGGCGGCCGGTGCGCACGGAGGTGACCGCGCGCTCGGCAACGCGCAGCAGCTCGCGCGCGTGGGCCAGGAACGCCTGCCCGTCGATGGTGAGTTCGGCGCCGCGCGGGGTGCGGGTGAACAGCCGCACACCCAGGTCGCGCTCCAGCGCGGCGATGCGCTTGGAGACGGCCTGCTGGGTGAGCGACAGCTGGGCGGCGGCTCCCTGGAACTGCCCCGCGTCGGCGGCGGCGACGAAGGTCCGGACGGTTTCGAGGTCCATGCCGACAGCCTATGACCACAACTGTTGGTTGTGGTGTCCGGCGCCACGGTTGTTTGATCCCCGGCTACCGCCCTCGGTTTGATGTCTCCGGTCGCGGATCGGTTGTGCGGATGCGAGGGGACATGGGTATGAGGAGCGGGCGCCGGCCGGGTCATGTGCCCGGCCCTCGGCTGGGACGGCGGTTCGGGTGGCTGTGGGCGGCGTACGGGACCAGCGCGCTCGGCACCTGGCTCGCCTTCGGCGCGTTCCCGCTGATCGCCGTCCAGGTGCTGGACGCGGGCCCGGCCGAGGTCGCCGCGCTGTCCTCCGTGGGGGCCGCGGTGGGTGCGGCCGTGGCGGTGCCGCTCGGTCCGTGGGTGGAGTTCCGCCGCAAGCGGCCGGTGCTGATCGGAATGGACCTGGCGCGGTGCGCGGCGCTGCTGACGGTCTCCATCGCATACGCGTGCGGTGTCCTCACCTTCCTCCAGCTCCTGCTGGTGTCGGTCGTCGTCGCGGCGGCCGACATCACCTTCCGCACCGCCTCGGGCGCGTATCTGAAGACGCTGCTGCCCGGTGAGGACCTGCTCGTCGCCAACGCCCGGTTCGAGTCCACGACTTGGACGACCACGATCGTCGGACCGCCCCTGGGCGGAGCGGCGGCCGGGTTCCTCGGGCCGGTGGCGACGGTGCTGGCCGACGCGGTCAGCTATCTGCTCTCGGCGCTCGGCATCCGCGCGATGGGCGGACGCGAGGCGCGGCCGGAGCGCCGGCAGGCCGCCCGCGTGCGGGCCGGGGACCTGCTCGACGGCTGGCGGTACATCCTCGCCGACGCGGCGCTGCGTCCGCTGTTCTTCAACACCGCCCTGTTCAACGGTCTGGTGATGGCGGCCGAGCCGCTGCTGGCCGTCCTGATGCTCGGCCGGTTCGGGTTCGCGCCGTGGCAGTACGGCCTCGCCTTCGCCGTGCCCTCCCTGGCCGGACTGGCCGGATCGCGGCTGGCCCGGCCGCTCGTCGCCCGGTTCGGGCGGCACCGCGTCCTGGTGGTGTCCGGTGCCCTGCGCGCGCTGTGGCCCGTCGGTCTGGCCTTCCTGGGGCCCGGCACCGGAGGGCTGCTGCTGGTGATGGGGGTGGAGGCCGGGCTCATCTTCTGCTGCGCGGTCTTCAACCCGGTCTACGCCACCTATCGCCTCGAGCGCACCGCGCCCGACCGGGTCGCCCGCACGCTGTCCGCCTGGACGGTGACGACCAGGTCCTCGACCGCGCTGCTGACCGCCGTCTGGGGCGTGCTGGGAAGCCTGCTCGGCCCGCGTACGGCCATCGGCCTGGCCGGCGTGCTCGTGCTGACGACCCCGCTGCTCCTCCCCCGCCGTACGGAGGCACCCCTCCGCGAGCCGGACCCGGCACCGAGCCGCATTTGACCGCCGGTCCCCGGGCCGCCGGGCGCCCCGGCGTGCCGGACACGTCCGCCGTCGCCGGCCGGGCCGTCGGCCAACGCCCGTCTCGCTAGAGTGCGTGGGTCATGGGTGGGAAACGGGTCGGCCTGCGGGAGCTCTCCCGCCGTGCGGTGCGGCAAGAGATCACCGAAGCCGCCACCGCGCTGTTCGTGGAGCGCGGCTTCGAGGCGACGACCGTCGACGACATCGCGGCGGCCGTGGGGATGTCCCAGCGCAGTGTCTTCCGCTATTTCGCCACCAAGGAGGAGATCGTCCTCGGACACTTCGGTCTCGTCGTGGACGACATGCTCACCGCCCTGCGCGCTCGCCCGGCCGACGAACCGGTGTGGACCTCCCTGCGCCACGTGCTGGATGTGCCGGCGGTCCGCCCACAGGCGCCGGGGCACCCGCACGGGGTGGCACCGGTCCACCGGATGGTCTTCGAGACCCCCGCGCTGCTCGCCGGCTATCTCCGCGAGCTGCACCGGGCGCAGGAGGCCGTGGTCGCCGAACTGGGCGAGCGGGCCGCCTCGAGCGGTGCCCCCTACGCCCCCGACGACCCGGTGCCCCGCGCCCTGACAGCCGCGGCGTTCGGTTGCCTGGTCGCCGCTCAGCACTCCTGGTTCGCCTCGGACGGGAAGGGTTCCTTCACCGACGTCCTGGAGCGTGCCATGGGGACGGTCGGGCCCCGTGTCTGAGGGTCGTTTCCCGTGGCCGCTCTCCGGTGCGCGGGATCGGGCGACAGCGCACCGGCGTGCGGCAGGCGGCCCCGGGGCCGTCACCGAGGTCAGTCGCCCGTGCCGGCCCCGCTGCTCGGGCAGCACGGCGGCGGTGATGGTGACGGCCTGGTGCCAGTCGGCGACGAAGCGTCGCGCACCCGGTTCGGGGAAGGAGGAGCGGGCGCGGTTCGGGCGGCCGCGGTCGTCGACGGCGTCGCCCTGGCCGTGGACGGCGGCTTCACCACCCGCTGAGACCGTATCGTGCCGGCGGGGCGCGTCCGGCGACGGACATCGGCACCGGACCGGCGTCCTTCGCGCGAGCGGCGCCGGCACCCGTGCCCCCTGGACAACCACGGTGTAGGGCGCGCACCCAGCCGGGGCCGCCGTCACCGCCCCGCTCGTCGGCGGCCACGCCGAGTACGCCCTGACGCCGTCCGGCGTGGCACCGTCTCGCGGGTTGCGCCTACCAGGGCAACTCGCCGTCGTCCTCCTGAAACGTGCCGGTGGGGCCGTCCTTGCCCAGGGTGGCCATCCGTACGACGACTTCGGCGCTCTCTTCCACCGGACGCCCGCCGGGGAAGTCCGCGGTGAAGTCGGTGGCGGTGAAACCGGGTTCGACGGCGTTGACCTTGAAGTCGGGCAGTGCCTTGGCGTATTGGACGGTGAGCATGGACACGGCCGCCTTGCTCGCCCCGTACACGATGAAGGCGTAGTGCGACTGGCGGCGCTCGGGGTTGGTGACCGCCCAGAACGAGCCGAGCGCGCTGGAGACGTTCACCACGACCGGGTTGTCCGACGCGCGCAGCAGCGGGAGCGCGGCCTGGGTGACGCGGACGACGCCGACGACGTTGGTATCGAACACGGCCTGCGCGCCCGCGGATGTGACCCCGTCGGTGCCGAGGGTGTGGTCCGCGATGCCGGCGTTGTTGACCAGGACGTCGAGGCGGCCCTCACGCTCCTCGATCAGGCGCATGGCTTCCTGGACCGACGCGTCGTCGGTCACGTCGAGCCGTACGAACCGGGCGCCCAGCTCGGCCGCCGCGGCCTGCCCGCGCTCCACGCTGCGTGCCCCGATGTAGACGGTGTGTCCCTCCTTGATCAGCCGGCGGGCGGTCTCACGTCCGATGCCCTTGTTCGCTCCGGTGACGAGTGTCACGGTCATGTCGGTTGCTTCCTCTCGTCGCTGAACCAGCTCAGGACCGATCCTTGGGCGCGGCACGGCATCGGGACAGGGCCCCCGTGATCCTGGGGGTGACAGGACCAGGCGCATGCCCGAGGGTCCGCCTACGCTTTCCGTATGACCCGCCACACGAACATGCTCGGCGAGTATCTGCGCGCCCGCCGCGAACTCGTCACGCCGGAGAGTGTCGGTCTGCCGCAGCTCGGTGTCCGCCGCGTTCCCGGTCTGCGCCGCGAGGAGGTCGCGATGCTCGCCGGCATCAGCGCCGACTATTACCTGCGCCTCGAACAGGGCCGCGACCGCAACCCTTCCGTCCAGGTGCTCGAAGCGCTCGCCCGGGTGCTGCGGCTCGACGACGCGGGTACCGCCTATCTGCTCGGACTGGCCTGCGAAAACCCTCGCCGCGTCCGCCGCCGGCCCCGCAAGGAGACCGTGCCCACCGGGATCCGCAAGCTCCTGGACTCGCTGACGCAGCCGGCGTTCCTCGAAGGCCGCTACTTCGACGTACTGATGGCGAACCCGCCGGCGACGGCGCTCTCGCCGCGGCTGGTCACCGGCCGCAACCGGCTGCGGGACGTGTTCCTCGACCCGGCCGAGCGAGCCCTCTACCCCGCTTGGGAGGAGGCCACCGCCGGCCTGGTCGGCGGATTCCGCGAGTCGGTCGGCACGGACACCGACGATCCGCGGTTCATCGAGCTGGTGGGCGAACTCTCGCTCGCGAGCGACCGCTTCCGCCGGCTGTGGGCGCGCCATGACGTGCGTGCCCGCGAAGGCGCGTCCGTCACGCTCGACCATCCGCAAGTCGGCGAACTCACGCTGAACCGGGAGAAGCTCCTGGTCTCCGGATCGCCCGGTCTGCTCCTCGTCCTCTACCACGCCGACCGCGACAGCGACAACGACGAGAAGCTCCGCCTGCTCTCCTCCTACCAGGCCGTTCCCCGCACCCCGACGACGCCCGCGGACTCCCCCGTCACCCCGCCCCGCTGACGCCCGCCCCGGCAGGCCGGGGTGGCCCGCGTGGAGAGGTGTACCGCCGGTCGCGGACCGGGCGGGGAGCGGCCGCGGCATTCGCTAGGGTGCTGCGGTTGACGGCCGGCAGGTGACCTCCGGCAGTCGGCCCTCATGGACTACTGCCTCGGGAGCCCTTTTTCATGTCGCCTGGCCGCACGTTGGACACCGCACCCCTCGCCCCGCCCGGGGCACCACGTGCGGCGCCGGCCTCCTTGTTCCGCACGGTGGTCGTGTGGCTGCTGCCGATGCTGTGGACGTTCGTCTTCGGCCTGTGGGGTTTGTCGCGGCAGAACAGTGTGTGGCGGGACGAGGCCGCCACCTGGCAGGTGGCTCAACGCTCCACGGCGGAGATCTGGCGCACGCTGGCGAACATAGACGTGGTCCATGGGCTCTATTACTTGCTCATGCACGTGCTGTTCACGTGCTTCGGTCCCGGCACCACGACCCTGCGGCTGCCATCGGTGCTGGCCACATCGGTCGCGGCGGCTTGCGTGGCCGTCATCGGCCGTCGGCTCGGGGGTACTTGGACGGGCCTGGCCGGCGGCATGGCGTTCGGGCTGTTACCGGCCGTGCAGTTCCACCTCCAGGAGGGCCGGTCGTACGCGCTGGTGGCGGCCGGCGCGGCGGTGTCCACCCTGCTCCTGGTGACCGTCCTCCAAGGATCCGCCCGGCCACGCCACTGGGTCGCCTACAGCGCCGCGGTCCTCCTCACCGGCCTGCTGAACTGGCTCTCGCTCATGGTCCTCGCGGCCCATCCGGCCACCTTGCTCTGGGCCCGGGCCGAGCGCGCGGTCCTGGCCCGCTGGGCGGTGGCGGCCGGGAGCGCCGCGACCGGAGTGCTGCCGCTGATCGTGTTCAGCCGCGGTCAGTCCGCGCAGGTGGACTGGATACCGCCGCTGTCCTGGCACATGCTGATCGGTCCGGCGGTACTGCTGGCGATCGGCGGCGCCTGCGCGCTGCCGGACCGGCCGCGGGCGGGCCGGTTGTCGACGGCGACCGTGGGGTTACCGCTGCTCGCGGTGCCGCAACTCGGCCTGGTCGCCCTGTCCTTGATCCAGCCGGTCTTCCTGGACCGTTACATCCTCTACAGCATGCTGGGGCTGGCACTCCTGATCGGTACGGCCGTCGGCGCGGCGGTACGGGCGGCCGGGCCCCGCTTCCCGGCGGCGTCGAGGTGGATCCTGCCCGTGACGCTCGCCGTGGCCATGGCGGCGCTGCTGCCGCAGTCACTGGCCAAGCGGTCCCCGGCGAGCAGGGTGGACGACGTCCTGGCGGCCGCCTCGGACATACGAGACCTGAAGCAGCCCGGCGACGCGGTGCTCTTCGTCCCCGCGGACCGCAGAGACACCAAGTCCCTCACCCCCGGCGCCTTCGCGGGCCTGCGGGACATAGCCCTGGCGCGGTCCCCGGAGGAGTCCGGCACTCTCAAAGGCGTCGAGACGGAACCTGACCGCATACGCGACGCTCTCCTCACCGAACAGCGAGTCCTCCTGGTGACGGACGCCTCCCCGGCGGCCCGCCCGGTGACCGGAGCCCGGGACAGGATGAAGACCGCCGTCCTGCACAGGTACTTCGTTCCGGTGGCCGACAAGCAGTCCCGGGGCCGCAGGGTAATGGTGTACGAACGCCGGAGGACACCTCACTGACGCCTCGTCAGGTTGTGCCCCCGCCACGCGGTGCAGTGCCCACGCCGAGGAATAATGGCTGGTTGATCACAACCAATCGATCGGGATCGTGGGTGTCTGAGATGGGACGCACGTCTGCCGGGCCCTCAGGCGGGCCGGACGAACAGCGCAAGGCTTCCGGTGAGGTGGCGGCGGCCCTCGCCACGGTGGGGAACTGGATGTTCTCCACCGCGGCGCGACGCCGCATCATGGCGGCGTCGGGCCTGGAACTGTCCCTGGGGGACTACACGTTGCTCGCCCAGATCTCCCAGCACGCGCCGGTGCGGCTCTCGGTCCTCGCGGAGCTCATGGAGGTCGACAAGTCCACGCTCACGCCGCCCGCCAAGCGGCTGGAGGCGCGTGGCTTCATCGTGCGCGAGCCGGACCCCGCCGACGCCCGTGCCCAGTTGGTCAGTGTCAGCAAGGCGGGCAAACTCGCCATCCGCAAACTCTGGCAGGCCCGGGCGGCCATCGTGGCCGAGTTGATGGACGACTGGAGCACCGCCGAGATCAAGAATCTGGCCGCGAACCTGGCCGCGTTCGCCGAGGCGATCGAGAAGAAGGGGTGACAGACGATCCGGTGCCCGGTCCGCCGGCTCCCCTGTCGTCGCTCCCGTGCGGAAGCCCCAAGGTGACGGTGCGGGTCCCCGGGGAGAACCCCTCGAAGGAGTGCTCCCAGCTCTCTTCCGGCCAGTGGTAGGTCACACGGCCCTCCTCGGGGCGGTACTCGGCCGTGTAGACCGTGCCCAGCCACTCGTCGTACGCGCACTGGTACAGCGGCGGTCGCAGCATCGCCGCGACATCGGTGCCCGAAGCCCGCACGGCGGCCAATCGCGCTTGTGTGCGGGTGACTTGTTCCTGCTCGGGCGGCACCGGGAGGTGCTGGTGGTTGGCCGCGCAGGAGTCCCCCGTCCCGGTCAGCGGGATATCGGGTCCGACGTGGACCGTCACGGTGCCGTTCGGGTCGACGAGGGTGACGTTCTGCGGAATGGCGATGGGTATGGTGCGCAGTCTGCCCACCGCCTCTTCGACGGTCCGGCAGGTCTCCAGCAGATAGCGCAGCACCAAGGGCAGGGCGAATCCCGGCCCGTGGACGTACCGCCCGCCGAAGGTGAGCGACACCGCGAGGCCCGCGTCGTTCATGCCGTCCAGCAGCCCCCACCCGGCCTCCTGCATACCGATCACGGGGCGGAGGAAGCGGGAGGAGACGATGGTGCCTTCACAGTGTTCGGGAGCGAAGTCGTAGTTTCTGAGCAGGACGCCCTCACGGCCGATCTGGGTGCAGCCGGAGAAGAACGGCCGCACCGCCGCCAGCGTGAGAAGGGTTCCGGCCCGGGGTGAGGAGAGTTGGCCGGCGAGCCGGTCGAGTGCCGGGACCAGTTCGGGCATGTGCTCCTCGAAGAGCCGCCGGGCGCGGGCCGCGCCCTCGGGAGTCCTCCCCTCCTCGGTCAGCCAGTCCTCCGCGCTCACCACGGCCGGCCGGACACGCTCGGCCCATCGCCCGTCACCGCCGTCACCGATCTCGATGGCGTGGAAAGTCTTGACGTATTGAGTCATGGGGCAGGACTCAACTCCCTTTCCGGCCCGGATTCAATGCCCCGGAAGGTGACGGAGGATCACGGGCGGGGGCTACGGCAGTCCGTTCGCGCCGCGCCCGGCCGGGAACCTGCGGGCCGGGGCGGCCGGGTCCAGCAGGCACAGCGCGGCCACCAGGGCGGTGAAGAGCCGCACGGCCGTGAGGAGACCGGTGGTCGTGGCCAGGAGGCCGACGCCCATGACGGGGACGCCCACGCCGAGGTAGACGACGATAGGCGGTGGCCCGGAAACGGGCCGGGCTCCTCGTGGGGTCTCGGGTCGCGGGGGAGCCGTCATTCCTCTCGTGGTCCTCGGGTCGGTGTCGCGGGTGCGTCGTCACGGTTCGTCGGCCGGACGTCGGTGACCGGTGGTCGGTCAAATAAATGACCGATGGTCAGTCAATGAGAGGAGGCCGACCGTCGGTCGGATATATTGGGCAGCCCTACAGGGCACCACGACACCGCGTGAACGGAGGTGGGCATGCCGGCGACGACGCGGAGGAAGCGAGTCACCAAGAGCCCCGACGACCGCAGGGACGACATCCTGCGCGCAGGCCAACGCGTGTTCGGCACAACGGGCTTCGAGCGCGCCACCATCTCCGAACTCGCGGACGCGGCCGAGATCGGCAAGGGCACCTTCTACCTGTACTTCGAGTCCAAGGACCACCTTCTCGGCGCGCTGTGGGAGCGCTATGTCGACGCCATCGTCTCCACCGCGCAGGAGATCCTGGACGAGAGCGACGACTGGTGGCCCACCATCGACCGGGTGATGAGCGCCCTCGTGCGGCACGCCATCGCCAACGCCGAACTGCACCGGATCGTCTTCGGCTCGGCCAACGCCAAGGCCCTGGAGCTGTGCCGGCAGGCCAATCAGCGGGTCATCGACCTGATGTGCGCGTTCGTCGAAGAGGGCACGGACGCCGGCGCGTTCGAAGCCGGCGACACCCGCGTGGCGTTCCGCATGGCCTACCACGCGTCCGACGGTCTGCTGGACGACCTCATCGGCCAGGCGGACGAGAGGGCCGGCATCGATGAGCGCCGGGTGACCGCCATGGTGCTCGAACTCGTACACCGCGCCCTGGGCGACCACGCGTACGCGCCCGCGCTGACCCACGGCTGAACCCGGCGTCCACAGCCGCTCGTCGGCACCACCGCTGCCGGCGCCCGGACGGCCGGGCAGCGGAGGCGG
>NZ_JACBWZ010000400.1 GCF_013870595.1 Streptomyces sp. WELS2
CCAGGGCGCCCAGGACGAAGCAGGAACCGACCCGGAAGGCCAGCCGGTACCCCTCGGTCAGGGCGTCCACACGGGTGGTTCCGTCACCCGGCGCGTGGCTGGTGTGGGAGGCGGCCAGCGTGCTCAGAACGGCGAGGCCGAGCGAGGCACCCACCTGCTGCATGGTGTTGAACATGCCCGAGGCCAGGCCCGAGTCCCGCGGGGCGGCACCCGACATGGCCAGGCCGGCCAGCGACGGCATCGCCAGGCCGAAGCCGATGCCGAGCGGCACGGTGGCGGGGAACACGTCGGTGAAGTAGGCGCCGTCGGCCGGGATCCGGCCGAGGAAGGCGAGGCCGCCGGCGATCAGGACCAGGGCCCCGAGCAGCACGGTGCGCGGACCCGCCTTGGCGATGAGGCGCGGGGCGAGGAACAGCGACATCAGCCCGATGAGCAGCGAGACCGGGACCACTCCGAGGCCGGTCCGCACCTCGTCGAAGCCCAGGACCTTCTGCATGTACAGCACGGCCAGGAACTGGAAGCCGAACATGCCGGAGATCATCAGGGTGTGGGTGCCCAGCGCGCCGGAGACGTTGCGGAACGTGAACATCCGGGGCGGCAGCAGCGGGTCGGCGGCCTTGGCCTGGCGCACCACGAACACCGCGAGCAGGACCAGGGTGGCCAGGCCGAAGCCGAGGGTGCGGGTGGAACCGAAGCCGTGGTCGGCCGCCCCGACGATGGTGTAGACGGCGAGCATGAGCGCGGCCGTGATCAGGACGGCGCCGAGCGCGTCGGTGCTCTTGCCCTTGCCCGCGCCCTCCTCGGCGCGCAGGTTGCGCTGGGCCGTGAGGACGGCCACGGCGCCGATCGGCACGTTCACGAAGAAGATCCAGTGCCAGCCGACGGTCTGGGTCAGCACACCGCCCAGCAGCAGGCCGAGCGTGCCGCCCGCGGACTGCACGAAGCTGTAGACGCCGATCGCCTTGGCCCGCTCCTCGGGCTCGGTGAACAGGGTGACGACCATGGCCAGCGTCACCGAGGACGTCACGGCGCCGCCCACGCCCTGGACGAAGCGGGACACGAGCAGCATGGCCGGACCCCGCGCCAGGCCGCACAGCAGGGAGGCCACGGTGAACACGACCAGCCCGGCGGTGAAGACCCGCTTGCGGCCGAAGAGGTCGCCGAGCCGGCCCGAGAGCAGCAGCAGACCGCCGAAGGGGATCAGGTACGCGTTCACCACCCAGCCGAGGTCCGACGAGGAGAAGCCCAGGCTCTCCTGGATGGACGGCAGCGCCACGTTCACGATGGTGCCGTCGAGGATCACCATCAGCTGACCGGCGCAGAGGATCGCCAGCGCGAGCCGGCGTGACGCGCCTGTGCCTGCTCGTGCGGGCACGGCCTGAGCGGACATGGGATTCCCTTCCCTTGGTTTCACTTTGTTACGGACGCCATCTTGTGTAACGTCGGCGGCCTGCGGAAGGAGGCACTTTTATGTCTCGGGGTCACACGGATGTGACAGTGCAGGCCGACAACCCGGCCTGCCCGGTCAGCGAGGTCCTGGACCGGGTGGCCGGCAAGTGGGCCATCGGAATCCTGGTCGCGGCGGCGAAGGGCCCGGTGCGCTTCAGCGAACTGGAGCGAAGCATCGAGGGCATCAGCCGCCGCATGCTCACCCTCAACCTGCGCAAGCTCGAACGCGAGGGCCTGCTGGTGCGCACCGTCTACCCGACCGTTCCGCCCCGGGTCGAGTACGAGTGCACCGAGATGGCGCTGGAGTTGTACGAGACCCTGCTCTCCCTCGTCGACTGGGCCAAGCGGCACAGCGGTGACATCGCCCGCGCCCACAGCGCGTACGACGCCGCGCACGCGGACGGCGGGGATGCGGCGGCCCCCGGCCGGCCGACGCGTTCGACGGCCTGACGCCGCCTCGCGCCTGACGTCCCCGCATATCGGCGATCGGGCAGGCGAGTTCGAGGGACTGGCCGGCGGTCGCGGACCGACTCGTAGCGGCCGGCCGGTGCCGGGGCGCCCATCTCGACCCCTCTTCTGAACGGCCACGGTCGTACGCCCGTACCCCAGGGCGGACCAAGACCGGTTCCGTCGAAGGGAAACGTCCTATGAGCAGCACCTCGTCCCAGCCCACCAGCGGTCCGGACCGTCGTACCGTCGTCGCGGCGGTCGGAGCCGCGGGGCTCGCCGCCGCGCTGACCGCCTGCGGCTCGGGCGACGGCTCCTCCGACGCCGGGTCCTCCGGCACCGGGACCGCCGCCGGGGCCGCGCCGGACGGCGGTGGCACCGCTCTCGCCAGGACCGCCGACATCCCCGAGGGCGGCGGCAGGGTCTTCAAGGACCAGGGTGTCGTGGTCACCCAGCCGACGGCGGGCACCTACAAGGCGTTCTCCGCCGAGTGCACCCACCAGGGCTGCGCGGTCGGCAGCGTCGCGCACGGCATGATCGTGTGCCCGTGTCACGGCAGCGAGTTCTCCGTGGCGGACGGCAGCGTGAAGAAGGGACCGGCGACAAAGGGGCTGGCGCCGGCGCGGATCACCGTCTCGGGCGACGACATCAGGCTGGCCTGATCGGGCCCGCTCGACGCCGTCCGCGCGGCCGGCCGAGGCGGCCCGGCATCCCGCCGGACACCGCCTCGGGGACGGCCGGGACAGCCCGCGTCCACCTGGAAGACGACCCGTTCTCTTTTCTGACGTGATGTCGGAGGATCGGCGGGGCACGACAAGTCTCCGACACGACAGGGCGGAAGAGAGGGGGCCGCATGTCCGTCACCTGTCAGCGCCGGGGCCGGAGGATCATGATGTCGCCGGCCGAGCTGGACGAGTTCCTCACCATCCAGCGCACCTGCCGGGTCGCGACCGTCTCGGCCGACGGCACACCGCATGTCAGCGCGCTGTGGTTCGCCTGGGACGGCACATCACTGTGGCTGTACTCCGTGGTGCGCAGCCGGCGCTGGGCGCAGTGGCGCCGCGATCCCCGGGTGGCGGTCGTGGTCGACTCCGGGGAGGAGTACGGCGAGTTGCGCGGGGCGGAGCTGTCCGGCCGGGTGGGGTTCGTGGGCGAGGTGCCGCGCCGGGGCGGGCTGTGCGCCGAACTCGACACGGCCGAGACGCTGTTCGCGCGCAAGTACTTCGGCCTGGAGGAGATGCCGCACGACGGCCGGCACGCGTGGGCCCGGCTGACCCCGGAGGAGATCGTGTCCTGGGACTTCCGGAAGCTGGGCGGGACGTAGGGCTCAGCCGAGCCGCGACGCCGCCGTCCGCAGGGCCTCCACGGCCGCGCGTATGGAGGGCCGGCGGTCGGCGTCCGCCCGCCAGAGCACGTACACATGACGGCGCACCCGCTGCTTGAGCGGCACGAGGACCACACCGTCGGGCACCGGGTGCCGGCCCAGCAGGGGTGCGATGCACACGCCCAGCCCGGCGGCGACCAGCCCGAGCTGGGTGTGGGTCTCACCGGCGCGGTGGCCGACGATCGGCTCGACGCCCCTGGACCGCAGGGTGAACAGCAGCCACTCGTGGCAGAACTCGCCCTCGCCCCAGGTGATCCACTCGTCCTCGGCGAACTCGGTCAGGTCCACCTCGTCCCGGTCCGCGAGCCGGTGCCCGACGGGCATGGCGACATCGGCGGGGTCGTCCAGCAGGGGCGCCTTGACCAGGCCGTCGGGAACGGGCATCGGCTTGTTGTACCAGTCCAGGACCACCGCCAGATCGAGATCGCCGCGGACGACCCCGGCGATGCCCTGCTCCGGTTCCAGCTCGCTGGAGCGCACCCGCAGGCCCGGGTGCTCGGTGCGCAGCGCGCCCAGCGCGGCGGGGAACAGGCCGCGGGCCGCGGTCGGGAACGCCGACAGCCGCAGTTCGCCGACGACCTGGCCGCGATGCGCCTCCAGGTCGGACTCGGCCAGCTCGACCTGGGACAGGATGCGCGCCGCGTGCTCCGACAGCAGCCGCCCGGCGTCGGTGAGCCGCACGCCCCGGCCGTTTTTGGCGAGGAGCCGCTGGCCGACCTCCCGCTCGAGCTTGCCCAGCTGCTGGGAGACCGCGGACGTGGTCACGTGCAGCGCGTCGGCGGCGGCGCTGACCGAGCCGTGCCGGGCCAGGGCGTCCAGGGTGCGCAGGCGCTCAAGGTTCAACATGTAAGCGATTCTAAGAGGTACCGGGTGGAAAATCTCGATTGTGCTACGTGATTGCCTCCAGCATCGTTAGGGCCATGAGCACGATCAGCGCCCGCGCCCGCAGCCGTTCCCACTCCCCCGCCGCCACGCCCGCCCCCGGCCCCGCCACGGGCCGCGCCCGCCTGGACTGGCGGCTGCGCTTCGGCCTCCTGTCCCTGATCTGGGGCTTCAGCTTCCTGCTGATCAAGGTGGGCACCGAGGGGTACGCGCCGTTCCAGGTCACCCTCGGGCGGCTGGTGTTCGGCACGGCGGTGCTGATGGCGACGATGGCCGTGAAGCGGGAGCGGCTGCCGCGCGGGGCCAGGCTGTGGGGGCACATGGCGGTCGCCGCGTTCCTGCTGAACGCCCTGCCGTTCTCCCTCTTCGCCTACTCCGAGCTGACGATCCCGTCCACCCTGGCCGGCATCTGCAACGCCACCTCACCGCTGTGGGGCATGGCCCTGTCCCTGGTCGCGCTGTCCGAGGACCGGCCGAGCCGGGTGCGCGTGGCCGGGCTCGGGCTGGGCTTCCTGGGTGTGCTGACCGTGCTCGGCGTCTGGCAGGGCTTCCACGGACTGGACGCCACGGGCACGGCGATGGCGTTGCTCGCCTCGCTGAGCTATCCGGTGGGCTGGATCTACGTCCGGCGGACGCTGGCCGGTACGGGCAACTCCCATCTGTCCATGACCGGCGGGCAGTTGCTGCTGGCCACGGTCCAGCTCGCCGTGGTGACGCCCCTGTTCGCCGGCGTGCCCGGGCATGTCGCGCTCGTGCCGCTGCTGGCCGTCGCCGCGCTGGGCACGCTGGGCACGGGCCTGGCGGTGCTGATCCAGTACGGGCTGGTGGCCGAGGTCGGGCCCACCACCGCCCAGATGGTCACGTACTTCATCCCGGTCATCGCCACGGCGGCGGGAGTGGCGATCCTCGGGGAGTCGCTGCGGTGGACGACGCCGGTGGGGGCGGTGATCGTGCTGGCGGGCGCGGCACTGACCCAGGTGCGGGGGAAGGGCGCGTGAGGGCACCGGGGCACGGGGACCGGTGCGCGCACGCGGGCCCGCCCCGGCTTGCCGCACGGTTCCCCGCGCCCCTTCTCCCGGTTCTCCCGGTTCTCCGGACTCTCCTGATCCTCTCGGTCCTTCCGGCTCTCGGGTCGCCTCAGCCGTAGACGCGGGCCGGGGACGGGCGGACCGCCGCCGCCACCGCGTCGGCCAGTGCGGTGATGTCCGCCTCGGCGAGCGGTGAGACCGTGATGCGCACGGCCTGCGGTGAGGCCAGCCGGAAGCGGGCGCCCGGGGCCACCGCCCAGCCGCTCTGGAGCAGCCGGGCGAGGGCGCCCGTCTCGTCGGGGACCGGCACCCAGACGTTCATGCCGCTGCGGCCGTGCGCGGTGACGCCGCGTTCCGCCAGCGCGTCGATCAGGGCGTCCCGCCGGGCGCCGTAGGAGCGGGCCACCGCCGCCCGGTCCACCGGGGTGACCGTCGCCG
>NZ_JACBWZ010000401.1 GCF_013870595.1 Streptomyces sp. WELS2
GTGGCGAGACGACGATGCCCTGCCGGGTGAGCGCGTAGGCCAGGGCGTCGGCGAGGCCGGCCCGGGTGATGATCGTCCCGAGGTCGATGCCGAGGTGGACGATGGTCTGCGCGATGGCCGGGCGGATGCCGGAGACGATGCACTCGGCGCCCATCAGCCGGGCCGCGGCGACCGTCTTCATCAGGTGCTGGGCGACGAGCGAGTCGACGGTCGGCACACCGGTGATGTCGAGGATGGCGTACCGGGCCCGCTGGTCCACGATCGCCTCCAGCAGCGACTCCATCACCACCTGGCTGCGCGCGCTGTCCAGGGTGCCGATCAGCGGTACGGCGACGACGCCCTCCCACAGCTTGACGACGGGGGTGGCCACCTCCAGCAGCTGCTGCCGCTGCCGGGCGATCAGCTCCACGCCGGCGCCGACGGTGGTCTCCATGACCACCAGCCGGAGCGTGCCCATCAGCACCGTCAGCGCGAGCACGCACGCGTGCGTGTGTTCGCCGGCGGCGTCCTCGGACTCGGCCCGCAGCAGGGCGACGGCCGGCTCCCGCAGGCCCGCCACCTCGCCCGCGACCCCGGAGAGGCTGAGTCCCGCCCGGGAGCGGGCGGCGGCCATGCGGCCGAGCTGTTCCCTGACGGTCGTGAAGCCCGGTGCGGCGATGTCCTCCAGCCGCCCGGTGCGGGCCACCTCGGCCAGGGCGTCGAGCACGGCCTTGCACGCCTCGACCGCCTCGTCCCGGGAGAGGGTGAAGACCGTGCGGAACAGCGCGGTGTCCGCCCACCGCTGGGCGATCTGCTCACGGCGCCGTTCCAGGAAGGCGCCGAGCTCCCGCGCCACCTCGGGTGTCGTGTCGTACTCCGCCACCTTCATCGTCTCCCTGCTGTGCGCGTCCCCGGCCGACCGACGGCAAGCCATCCGACAATTATTGCCACGCGGCAAGCTTCGGCGGGAGGGGGTACGGGGCACCACACGCGATCGTCACAATCGGGCGGTCCCGCCGCTCACGCGGCGGCCGGCCTCCCGTGCCAGTCCAGGCACACGACCAGCGCGTCGTCGTCGGGTACGGATTTGCCGCGGTGGCCGGTCAGCTCCCGCAGGATCGCGCGCGGCACCTCGGCGGCGGGCAGCAGCCGGGTGGCGTGGATCGCCCGGGCCAGAGCCGCGTCCCCGTACGCCTCCCCCTTCGGAGAGGCCACGTCGTGCACCCCGTCACTGACGAAGACGAGCCGGTCACCTGGCCGGACGTGGAAGTCCTGGGCCACGTAGTCGGTCTCCTCGAACATGCCCAACGGCAGCTGGGCGTCGAAGGTCACGTGCTCCACGGTGCCGTCGCGCAGCCGCAGCAACCGGGGCGAGCCCGCGTCCACGACGCTGGCCCGGCCGGTGGCCAGGTCGAAGTCGAACATCAGCACGGACAGGTAGCAGCGGCCCCGGTAGTGGGCGTAGACGGCCTGGTCCGCGAGCGCCGCCTGGTCGGCGATGGAGATGCCGGCGCGCCGGGCGTTGCGCAGGGCGTTGATGGCCAGGTTCGTCAGCAGCGCCGCCTCTATGCCCTCGCCCATGCCGTTGGTGACGTACAGCATCAGGTGGTCGGCGGTGGCGGACCAGTCGAAGTTGTCGCCGAAGATGGCGTAGGCGGGCTCCAGTTGGGCCCCCAGCTCGTACTCCTGGCGGGAGCAGGAGCGGCCGGGCAGCAGCTGCCACTGCATCTCGGCGGCCAGCGTCAGCCGGTCCTTGCGGCGCGCCTGCAGATACAGGTCGGTGTCCCGCTCGGCCACGATCACCTCGTGCCCCAGCACGTCGGCGACGTCGGCCAGTTCCGCCTCCCAGCGGCGGACGGCCTCGCCGCCGGGCAGGGTCACGGACAGCACCCCGAGCCGGTCGCCGCGCACACTGACCGGGAGGTGCAGCCGCGCCCGCCCGTCGCGTCCGTCCTCGCAGTACGGCCGCTGGGAACCGAAGGCCCGGCCGGCCGGGCTGTTGTGCACCGGCACCGGAACCGGCTCCGGGGCGTTCGGCGGGACCGTCACCGGCTGGAGCACGCTCAGGCCGTAGTCGGCCATGAACAGCTCGACGTCCTCCGCGCCGTACTGCTCCATCAGTACGGCACGGGTGGCGTCGAGCAACGCGTGGGGAGCCGCCGTGCGCAGGGCGCGTTCAACGGCCACGAATCTGTTCATAAGGGTGTAATCACCAATCTTTCACCGGACAACGTACGTACCTCACCCACGAGGCCGGCCTCCGCGTGAGTCGCGTCGGGCCCCTCGGGACGCCTGGGGCCGGTGCGCGTGCCTAGTACGCTGACAGGCGCCCCAGTGCCTGCGAGAGTGTGACCGTGACTGCCTTCCGCCGCCGCCCAGAGCCCGATGAGGTCGCGCGTGTGACCACCACGGCCGTCGAGCTGCTGGAAGTCGTGTGGGGCCGCGCCTCCACCGCGCCCACCTCCGCGTCGCAACTGCGCGTGCTGCACGTCCTGGAGCACCACGACGGCATCAACCTGCGCACGCTCGCCGAGTCCCTGGCGTCCACCCCGCCGTCCACCAGCAGGCTGTGCGACCGGCTGCAGGCCGCCGGTTTCGTCGAGCGGGTGGCGAGCCCGGAGGACAGGCGTGAGGTGCGGCTGCACCTCAGCAGCCGGGGCCGCGCCTTCCTCGCCGACCTGCGGTCCCGCCGGGAGGGCGAGTTGCGGAAGGTGCTGGCGGATATGCCCGCGGCCAAGCGGATCGCGCTGCTGGAGGGGCTGGAGGCGTTCTGCGCCACGGCGGCGACACAGATACTCGACGACGCCCCGGACTCCGGCAGCCGGACCGCCTGAGTCACCGTTCGCGGCACCGGTGCCACCGTTGCCTCTCGGCGATGGCGGCCGGCGCACGGAGCGACCTCCCTCCACCGGAGCATTCCAGGTCCTTCCCCGCGCACGTCCGACACGGCTACTTTGTTGCCTCACGACTATTGTTGTCAAACGGCAACAGTGCGTCCGACAGTCCATTTCACGACCCGGATACCCCGTGACGGCCTGTTCTGCCGGTGGTTGTGCGCCATGTCTCCGAAAGGGGGGTACGGCGCATGTCCGGGGCCAGCGCGGGAATCCGGGGCCGCGCTCGGCGCGGCCCCGGCGTTCGGGTTTCCTCCCGGTCTCAGGCGGCGTCGGACGACCGGCCGCCGCTGTGCGCCGTCGCGCCGGCCTCCTGGCCGCCTCCCCGGATCAGTCGCAGGTGACGGGCGGCGGCATGACGGGCGCCGGCCCGGCGTGGCGGCCGTGGTGCGCGCGTCAGCCAGTCCTCGACCCGGTCCATGCCGTACAGCAGCAGTCCCACGACCGGCAGCAACAGGCACGCGACGATGGCCATGCTCGGGCTCCTTCCCGGCAGACAGCCCTGGGCGGGTGCCCACACGGGAAGCGGCTACGGGGAGCTGGTGTGAACATGCTGTGTTTTTGCCGCCGGAGCGCGGTCACGCCGACGTCCGGGCGGGTGCGGAGGGGCACAGCGGCGACGACCGCGGCGGCACCGGGGCGTCACCGGCGCGGAACGCCGTATGTGGCCTTCGTCTCCCCACCAGGCCCCGGCCGCCGTCGACGGCGGCGACCGGTTACGGGCCGTCGTAGGAGGTCACAGCGCCGGGGGCGGCAGCGGTCGACGGCAATACCGCTCCTTCGCGAACCAATATCTGTGGTGACAACGTAAGAAATAGACGCGGCGCGCGACAACTATTCCCGCGACCGCACCCGGGACGGAATTGTGTACAGCGCACGGCCGACACCGACGTGCTAGTGTCGTCATCAGTTGCAGGTGTGGTTGCCAGAAGGTTTTTCCGACGGTTGATCATCACGGCGACACGGAATACGCACAGGGCGCATTCCCGACACCGTCTCCGAAGGAGAAATAAAATGGCTACTGGCACCGTGAAGTGGTTCAACGCGGAAAAGGGCTTCGGCTTCATCGAGCAGGACGGCGGCGGCCCCGACGTCTTCGCCCACTACTCGAACATCGCCACCCAGGGCTTCCGCGAGCTGCTGGAAGGCCAGAAGGTGTCCTTCGACATCGCGCAGGGCCAGAAGGGCCCGACGGCCGAGAACATCATTCCTGCCTGACCCGCAGGACTGACGCGTACTTCACAGCTGGGGCCCGCACCTTGGGGTGCGGGCCCCGGCTCGCTTTATTACCAGGGTTGTTCGGCCCTGACATTTTTCGGCCCGTTCTCGCGATTCTCCGCACCGCTCGTACTGCCGCGGAAATTCCTTGATACGCGCCCGCATCGAGGAAGGTTCCGCATGAACCGCACCCGTACCACTCGTACCCGCACCGCCCGCACCGCCCGCACCTACGATCGCTTCGGCGGAAGCCGCGCCGCCGGCCGCTCCGGCGGTCACGGAAGGCGGCAGCCCGCGCAGGGCGAGTTCGCGCTGCCGAAGACGGTCACGCCCGCGCTGCCCCCCGTCGAGGCGTTCGCCGACCTTGTCATGCCGGCGCCCTTGCTGGCCACGCTCGCCAAGGAAGGCGTGTCCGTCCCGTTCCCGATCCAGGCGGCCACCCTGCCGAACTCCCTGGCCGGCCGGGACGTGCTGGGCCGCGGCCGTACCGGGTCGGGCAAGACCCTCGCCTTCGGCCTCGCGGCACTGGCCCGTACGGCGGGCCGGCGTGCCGAGCCGCGCCGGCCGCTGGCCCTGATCCTCGTCCCCACCCGGGAACTGGCCCAGCAGGTCACCGACGCGCTCGCGCCCTACGCCCGCTCCGTGGGTCTGCGGCTCGCCACCGTCGTCGGCGGGATGTCCATCGGCAGGCAGGCCGGTGCGCTGCGGACCGGCGCGGAGGTGGTCGTCGCGACGCCCGGCCGGCTCAAGGACCTCATCGACCGGGGCGACTGCCGGCTGGACGAGGTCGCCGTGACCGTCCTCGACGAGGCCGACCAGATGACCGACATGGGCTTCATGCCCCAGGTCACCGCCCTGCTCGACCAGGTGCGCCCCGAGGGTCAGCGGCTGCTGTTCTCGGCCACCCTGGACCGCAACGTCGATCTGCTGGTCCGCCGCTACCTCACCGACCCGGTGGTGCACTCCGTCGACCCGTCGGCGGGCGCCGTCAGCACCATGGAGCACCACGTGCTCCATGTGCACGAGACGGACAAGTACCGCACCACCACCGAGATCGCGGCCCGGGACGGCCGGGTGATCATGTTCCTGGACACCAAGCACGCGGTGGACCGGCTGACCAAGCACCTGCTGAGCAGCGGTGTCCGCGCCGCCGCCCTGCACGGCGGCCGGTCCCAGCCGCAGCGCACCCGGACCCTGGCCCAGTTCAAGGACGGTCACGTCACCGTCCTGGTGGCCACCAACGTCGCGGCCCGCGGCATCCACGTCGACAGCCTCGACCTGGTCGTCAACGTGGACCCGCCCAGCGACCACAAGGACTACCTGCACCGTGGCGGCCGTACGGCCCGCGCCGGGGAGTCCGGCAGCGTCGTCACCCTGGTGACCCCCGGCCAGCGTCGCGGGATGGCCCGGTTGATGGCATCGGCCGGCATCACCCCGCGCATCACCCCGGTCCGCTCGGGCGAGGCGGAGCTGAGCCGCATCACCGGCGCCCAGGCGCCCTCCGGTGTCCCGGTGGTCATCACCACGCCGGTCGC
>NZ_JACBWZ010000402.1 GCF_013870595.1 Streptomyces sp. WELS2
GACCAGCTTGGGCGTCTGCCGCCGGGGCAGCGGTACGGGTCCGCGGTCGCCGGTGTCGTGGTGTGCCGGCTGCTCGTCGCCCGGGCGGGAGCGGCGGGGGCGGAACAGGCCGCCGCGCTCGCTGTCCTCGTCCGGGAGAGCACCGGGGAAGTCCTCCAGCGCGTCGAGATCCACCGGCGCCCCCAGCTCGACCGGGCCGTCCAGCACGGAGGTCGGCGGACCGGGCAGCCGCAGCGGCTCCGGGGACCGCCCGCGGCCGAGCGCCGGCTCGCCGCCGTTGCCCGCGCGGTCCCGGTCGAGCCGGAAGCCGACGCCGTTGGTGTCCGGCACGTCCTCGGTGAGCAGCGCGTCGGGGATGAACACCACGGCGGTGGTTCCGCCGTACGGCGACGGCTGGAGGGAGACCCGGACGTTCTGGCGCTGGGCGAGACGGCTGACGACGAACAGGCCCAGCCGGTCGGTGTCGGAGAGTTCGAACTCGGGTGTCTCGGCGAGGCGCAGATTGGCGTCGAGGAGTGCCTCGGCCGTCATCCCGAGGCCCCGGTCGTGGATCTCCAGGGTGAAGCCGTTGGCGACCCGCTCGCCGACCACCTGGACGGCGGTGTGCGGGGGCGAGAAGACCGTGGCGTTCTCCAGGAGTTCGGCCACGAGGTGGGTGAGGTCGGCGACGGCGGGCCCGGTGACGGCGACCCTCGGCAGCCGCCGGACCTCGATGCGCTCGTAGTCCTCGACCTCGGCGACGGCGGCGCGGACCACGTCCATCAGCTGTACGGGGCGGCGCCACTGCCGGGAGGGCGCGGCACCGGAGAGGATCACCAGGCCCTCGGCGTGCCGGCGCATGCGGGTGGTGAGGTGGTCCAGGCGGAACAGGTCGGCGAGTTCGTCGGTGTCCTCGGTACGGCGCTCCATGCTGTCGAGCAGGGTGAGCTGCTTGTGCAGCAGCACCTGGCTGCGGCGGGCGAGGTTGACGAAGACCTCGGAGACGCCGGCGCGCAGTTCGGCCTGCTTGACGGCGGCCTCCACGGCGGCCCGCTGCAGGGTGTTGAGGGCCTGCCCGACCTCGCCGATCTCGTTCTTGTCGTACTCCAGCCGCGGCACCTCGGTCTCGACGTCGACCTGCTCACCGGCGGACAGCCGGCGCATCACGCTGGGCAGCCGGACGCCGGACGCCTCGTGGGCCTCCAGCCGCAGCTGGCGCAGGTCGCGGATGAGGCCGCGGCCGATCCGGATGGACAGGACGATGGAGACGAGGAGGGCGATCAGGCCGAGGAGGCCGACGACGGCCGCCTGCGCGATGACGCCGATGGCCACCGGCCGCATGCGGTTCTGGTAGCGGTCGCTCGCCCGGTCGTCCAGGGTGCCGAGCTGGTCCAGGACGGTGGCCGCGGCGGAGTCCCAGCTCTTGGCGGTGACCCCGCGGGGGGTGCCGGAGTCCATGGCGGCGACGGTCCGTTCGGCTCCGCGCAGGGGTGCCGTGGTGGCGTTCTTCCAGAAGCGTTCGTAGCGCGCGCGTTCGGACGCGGGCAGCAGCGGGAGGCTGATGTCGTACAGGAGGGTGCGCTGGGCGACGAGGTCGGAGACCTGCCGGGTCTCGTCCCGGGTGAGCCGGCCGACGACGAGGGACGAGCCGAGCAGGGCGTCCTCGCGGGCGAGCAGTTCGCGGGCGCGGTTGAGGTTGACCAGGGCGCGGGCCTGCTTCTCGACCTCGACGTCGTCGATGCCGACGAGGGAGGCGAGCAGCGCGTAGCAGGGGTCGACGAGGCGGTTGTAGAGGCCGAGTGCCTGGGCCCGGGTGAGGGAGCGCTCCTCGACGCTGCGGCGCAGGGAGTCGAGGCCGTCCAGGGAGTCCAGGACCGCGGTCAGGTGTTCGCGGTCGTCCGCCTCCAGGTCGTCCCGGACGTCCTGGTCCTCGGCGTTGCGGCGGAGCTTGGTGATCGACCGGTCGGTGGCGGCACGGGTGCGGTGCAGCGCGGGCAGGGCCTCGGCGGCCCGCGGGTCGGCGAGGTAGACGAGGGCCTGTCGGCGTTCCTGCTGGAGCACGCGCACGGTGTCCTCGGCCGGGTAGCCGATGTCCTCGACGGTGTCGGACACGCGGAACAGCTGGGCCACTTCCCGGCCTGCGAACACCGTGGCGAACGCCCAGACGCCGGTCAGGGACACCAGCGGCACGAGAAGCAGCGCCACGATCTTCCGGCGGATCGACTTCCCGCGAAAGCGCATGGCCTCCCCCAGCTCGACCCCCGCCGGTCGGGGGTGTTCATGTCCGTCAGCAAACGGCGCGAGCCTACTACCGCCCCACAGGTAACTCGAAGACATGTCTGGTGGGTGAAGTTCCGCATCGTGAGCGAGAGATGGCGAGTTGTCCGGGCATTAGGGGAGATTGCCACCGTGATCCGGAGGGTCGGGACCGGCCACTCGTGGCAACTTTGGCGGGCGGTTGGCCGGATTTTTTCGCTGCGCGGGAATCTTCGCGCGGTCTCGTTCGTCCTCCTCTATGGGAATTGGGGGCGGAATAGGCCACAGCGGCCGCATCCCGCGTCCCGGCGGCGTAAAGCGGCGCAAGCCGGGCAGCCACTGGGGAGACGGGGTCTTCGGACTCCGGGGCGAGCGGTCTGCCGGCGGTGGGGAGTGACACGGTGACGGGCACGGCGGAATGGCGCGAGACGCCCGGGAAGAGCGGGGCGGGTCACGCGCGGACACAGTGGGACCGCACGGCACCGCGGGGCGGCGGCGGGCCCGGCGGCGACGAACGGCGGTACGGCTACCGGCCGTACGGCGGTGACGAACCGCGGTACGACCACCGGCCGTTGTGGGTCGAGGAGCCCGCGCGCCGGCATCCGGTGCCCGATCCGGTGCGCGCAGCGGCGGTGCGGGCCGTCCTCGTCATCGCGGTGACGCTGATCCTGGCGATGGTCGCGTTCCTGTGCGCGCTGGCCGGTTCCTGGCTGGCGTTCCCGATGGTGATGGCCGGCGTGGCCGGCACGGTGGTGGCCACGTGGGCCGCGGTCGACGTGTGGGTGACCCGCCAGGTGTGGAACCAGCGGCACGGCGTGATCTCGGAGCCCAGCAGCACGGCCCGGGCCCTGCGCCGGGAACGGCGGGCCCGGCGCCGCGAGGAGCGCGCGGCCCGGCGGGAACAGGGGCGGATACGCCGCAGGGGTGGGGCGGGGCAGCTGTCGCACTCCTGACCGGGCGCTTCGATAGCATCGCGTTCCGTATGGCGCACGATGAGGCGCTGTGCGCAACGAACGCGTCCGCGCGCCAACGAGAGTGGAGCCATGCCCCGTACGCAGAAGCAGACCGGCCGCAGCGAGGAGACCGGTCGGGAGCCGCGGCGCACGGAGAGGCAGGGCGGCCGTGGGGCGGCCGGCGCGGTGCAGTCGGTGGACCGTGCCGTGAGCGTGCTCGAGATCCTCGCCCGGCACGGCGAGGCGGGTGTCACCGAGATCGCCGAGGAGCTCGGCGTCCACAAGTCCACGGCGTTCCGGCTGCTCGGCGTCCTGGAGAACCGGGGTCTGGTGGCCCAGGCCAAGGACCGCGGGAAGTACTGCCTGGGGGCCGGTGTGCTGCGCCTGGCCGGAGCGGCGGCGGTGCGTCTCGACATCTCCCAGGAGGCCGTCCCGGTGTGCCGGGAGGTAGCCGACGAGCTCGGTGAGACGGTCAACGTCGCCGTCCTCGACGACGACGCGGCGGTCAACATCATGCAGGCCCGCGGCACCGCCGCCGTGACCGCGCAGAACTGGCTGGGCAGGCGCACCCCGCTGCACGCCACCTCCAGCGGCAAGGTGCTCCTCGCGCACCTGCCGCCGACCCTGCGCGAGGGCCTGCTGGCGCGCCCGCTGACGCGGTTCACGGATCGTACGGTCACGGGTGCGGCGATGCTGCGCGCCGAGCTGGAGGCCGTGGTCCGGCAGGGGTACGGCGTCACGGTCGAGGAGCTGGAGCCGGGGCTCGCGGCCGTCGCGGCCCCGGTGCGCGCGCACGACGGCGAGGTGATCGCGGCGATCAGTGTGTCCGGGCCGGTGTACCGGCTCGACGCGGAGCGGCTGCCCAAGGTGGCCGAGCGTACGGCCGCGGCGGGCGCCGAGCTGTCCCGGCGGATGGGGTACGGCTTCTGACGACGGCGGCGCCGGACGCGCCGCGCCGCCCCGGTCCCGTTCCGCAGCGCGCGACGGTCCGTTCCGCAGCGCGCGATGTGCTGCGCGATGCGGAACGGACCGGGGACACGTGGCCTGCCTACGGGGCGCTCGGCGCCGGCTTCTTGTACATCCGCGTCGCCGTGATCTCGCTGTGCACCGTCTCCCCCGCCTGGGGCGGCTGGGGCAGACCGGGCCGCAGGTGTTCCTCGACGCTGATGTACTTCAGGCCCGCCCGCAGGTCGGCGTCGTTGCGCAGACGGATGACCAGCGGGAACTCGGCGAGCGCGGTCGTGTCGAACAGGCCGGTGGTGTACAGCAGCTGGACGCCCAGCGCGTCGGACACGGCCCGCTGGAGCTCCAGCAGATAGGTCGCGTTGGCGCGGCCGATCGGGTTGTCCAGGAACAGTGTGCCCGCGTGCCGGTGCTTGTCGCGGCCGCGGTCGTTGGAGCGGAGCGCGGCCATTGTGCAGTACAGGGCGATGGCCGCGGTGAGCAGCTGACCGCCGGAGAACACATCGCCCATCTGGCCGACGGGGACGCGCTCGGCGCGCAGCACGGCGTCGGGCTTGAGGATCTCGACGGCCACGCCCTTGGGCTGCAGGGCCGCGGCGACGCCCCGCAGCAGCAGGGACATCCCGTCGCGGCGCAGGTCGGAGTTCTTCTTCACGGCCGCGCGGGTGGCCTCGTCGATGACCTCGCCGAGCCGTTCGGTGAGCGTGGCCTGATCGGGTTCCTCGAAGCGGATGCGCAGGAACTCCTGCCCGGACCACTCGCCGAGCCCCTCCGGCAGCCGGGAGAGCCGCTGGGCGGAGCGCAGGGTGGCGAGGGCCGACTCCACCAGGCCGCGCAGCCGGTCCACGATGGAGTCGCGGTTGCGCTCCAGCTGGGCCAGTTCGTCGGTCAGCACGCGCAGCCGGGGCGCGAACGCGTCCGCCCACTTCTGGGCGTGCTCGGGCAGTGCGGAGGCGGGCAGTTCCCGGATCTGCTGCCGGGCGGGGGTGCGCACCTGCTCGTAGCGCGTGGAGTTGGCGTGCCGGACGAGGACGTCGCTCGCCTCGCGCACGGCCGCCTCGGCGGCGGACAGGTCGGCGGCGCAGCCGCGCAGGGAGCGGCGGGCCTCGGCGGCGGAGTGCCGGGCCTCCTCCAGGGTGCCGGGGTACGGCTCCGGCTCCTCCGGATCCTCCTCGGGCGCCTGTTCGCGCAGCAGGTCGCGGAGCATGGCGGCGATCTCGTCGAAGCCGCCGGCCGCGTCCTCGGCGGCGCGGTGGGCCTCCAGCAGCCGCGTGTGCGCCTCCCGGGCCTCGGCCAGCGCCTCGGTACGGGCGGCGAGTTCGGCCGTGGCGGTGCGCAGCAGCGCCTGGGCGTGCTCGGCGTCGCGCGGGATCAGTTCCCCGGGCAGTTCGGTGTGCGCCTCGCCGTCCTCGGGGGCGAGCCGCTCGGCCTCGCCGCGCAGCCGCCCGAGCTGCTCGCTCGCGGTCG
>NZ_JACBWZ010000403.1 GCF_013870595.1 Streptomyces sp. WELS2
GGCACCGCCCGGCGAGGCCAGGAAGTCCCACTCCCGCTCCGGGTCCGCCGGATGCACGACCGTGCGGTGCGCGGCACCGGGCTCCGGGGCGCCGCGCAGGGCGAGCAGCACGGTGAACCGGGCGGGCGTGACGGCCCCCGGGTCGGCCCGTACGTCCTCCTCGCCGTCCAGCGGATGCTCCGTCAGCGCCCGCAGCCGCGTCGGATGGACGTCCGCCACGACATGGTCCGCCTCCGCGACCGGGCCCCCGGCCGGCTCCACCCCCGCCGCCCGGCCGTCCTTCTCCACGATCCGGGTGATCTCGGCGCCGAAGACGAACTCCACCCGCCGCTCCAGGCACCGTTCGTACACCGCGCGCGCCAACTCCCGGATGCCTCCGCGCACATACCAGGTGCCGAAGGCGTGCTCCATGTACGGCAGCACCGCCGCGCTCGCCGGAGCGGTCCGGGGGTCCAGGCCGTGGGCGAGCGCGTGGCCGGCCAGCAGGGCCGCCAGGCGCTCGTCCCGCAGCTCCCAGGCGCCGACCTCGGCCAGTGTCGTGGCCCGCCGCGTGCGCAGCAGCCGCTTGTGCGGCACCGCCGGATACGGCTCCTTTTCGGCCAGCACCCGCCAGTTCGGCCACAGCGGCTCCTCCAGCAGCGGCCGGCGGGTACGGTCCCAGGCCTCGCGGGAGCGCACCAGGAAGTCACCCCACCGCTCGCCCGTACCCGCGCCCAGCGCCTCGTCCAGGGCCGCCACGACACCCGCGCGCGTGGCGTTGGGCAGAGCCACCCCACTGCCGTCCGCGAAGACGTGCCGCGACGACGGGTCGACCTGGACCAGCTCGACGCGCTCCTCCAGCGGGGCCTTGCCGGTCTTGACGAACAGATCGCGGTACACCGCGGGCAGCGTGAGCAGCCCCGGGCCCGTGTCGAAGCCGAAGCCGTCCCGCTCGAACCGGCGCACCGCGCCGCCGTACGTCTCCGTACGCTCGTACACCACCACCCGGTGGCCCGCGACGGCCAGCCGGTCGGCGACGCGCATCTCGAACCACGTGGTCTTGCCGCGTGGCAGCAGGTCCACGCCCCAGCGGTCGGAGAGCTTGTCCACGAGGAACAGTCCGCGGCCGCTGAGATCGGTCTCCTGGACCGGCATCAGACAGGGCAGGGCGCGCGAGGGGTCGCGGATCTCCACCCGGATCCAGCCGGGGCGGCGTCGCATGCGCAGGCCGAAGAGCCGGGCGCCGGTGTGCCGCACGGCGTTGCCGACGAGTTCCGACACGAGCAGCACGGCGTCCTCGGCCAGTCTGGGGCTGAGCCGCCAGGTGTTCAGGACGACGACCTGGGCGAGCCGGCGGGCGCTGGCCGCGGATTCCGGGCGGGACGGCAGCGGGACCTCCGCCTCCGTCGGGTCACCGAACAGTTCGAGCGCTTTGAGCGCTTGTTCGTCCGCGACCGCGGGCGACCAGCGTGCCGCGGCTGCGCGGCCGTGTCCCCGCGGCTGTTCGTTGCCCTCCAGCCCCGCCATGCCCCCATGATGGCCGTCCGGAGCCGTCTTGGGGGGCGTTCCGGAGGAATACCCCGGCGGGGCATCCTGGATCCGACCTTGGCCGGGAGCATATGCCGGGGGCATGTAAGTGTCCGGCAGGGCCCCGCTGACCTGCGGCGACGGCTC
The DNA here is from genome assembly GCF_013870595.1 of Streptomyces sp. WELS2. Taxonomy (GTDB): domain Bacteria; phylum Actinomycetota; class Actinomycetes; order Streptomycetales; family Streptomycetaceae; genus Streptomyces. The sequence goes on from NZ_JACBWZ010000403.1 coordinate 1,654, forward strand.
ACTTTCCGGCAAGCGTCGGACTCCCTCGGCGGCGCGGTTCCAGGGCTGCCCCAAGGCTCCCACAAACCGCCCCAACGGGGGACTCCGGAATCAGACAACGCGTCGATTGACCGCGGTCCGGCGGGGCCGGCGGAACGGGACACGCCCGCCCCCACCGGCCGTTCACCCGTCCGTCAGACGAACTTCGCCTTGCCGGGGCCCTCTTCCACGAAGCTGCGCATGCCCCGCTCGCGGTCCTCGGTGGCGAACAGGCCCGCGAACCAGTTCCGTTCGACGGCGAGCCCGGTGTCGATGTCGGTCTCCAGGCCGGTGTCGACCGACTCCTTGGCCGCGCGCAGCGCGATCGCCGGGCCCTTGGCGAGCCGCGCGGCCCAGGCGTGCGCCTGCTCGTACACCTCGGCGGCCGGGACGACCCGGTCCACCAGGCCGATCGCCAGGGCCTCCTCGGCGCCGACCTGACGGCCCGTGAAGATGAGGTCCTTGGCCCGGGAGGGGCCGACCAGCCGGGGCAGCCGCTGGGTGCCGCCGGCGCCCGGGATCAGCCCGAGCAGGATCTCGGGCTGGCCGAGCTTGGCGTTGTCGGCGGCGATGCGGTAGTCCGCGCACAGGGCCAGTTCGCAGCCGCCGCCGAGCGCGTAGCCGGTGACGGCGGCGACGACGGGCTTGGGGATGCGGGCGACGGCGGTGAAGGCGTCCTGGAGGGCACGGGCGCGCCGGATCATCCCGGCGTGGTCCATGTTCTGCATCTCCTTGATGTCCGCGCCCGCCGCGAACACCCGCTCGCCGCCGTAGAGGACCACGGCGCGCACCTCGTCCCGGCGGCCGGCCTCCTCGGCCAGCTCCTTCAGCCGGTCCTGGGTGGCGATGTCCAGCGCGTTCATCGGCGGCCGGTCCAGCCGCAGGGTGCCGACGCCTTCGGCGACTTCGAGAGTGACGGTCATGGGGGTCAGGTTAACGGGCACTAACGCAGGCGGGCCCGGTGCCGTAGGTCACAGCACCGGGCCCGTCGCGTCAGCGGTGGCTCACTTCTTCCATTCCGCCCAGGACATGTTCCAGCCGTTGAGGCCGTTGTCCGGGGCCACCGTGCGGTCGTGGGAGTTCTTGACGATCACCACGTCGCCGATGATGGAGTGGTTGAAGAACCAGGCCGCCGGGACGGAGCTGTCGTAGCCGCCGCGCACGTCGCGCAGGCCCACGCAGCCGTGGCTGGCGTTGTAGTTGCCGAAGGCGCCGCCGCCCCAGTAGTTGCCGTGCAGGAAGGTGCCGGAGGTGGTCAGGCGGATGGCGTGCGGGACGTCCTTGATGTCGTACTCGCCGCCGTAGCCGACGGTCTCGCCGTTCATGCGGGTGACGGTGAGCTTCTCGCTCATGACCATCTGGCCGTTCCAGGTGTCGTAGCCGGGCTTGCCGGTGGTGACCGGGATGGTCTTGACGACCTTGCCGTCCTGGGTGACCTTCATCGTGTGCTTGGCCGCGTCCACGACGGAGACCTGGTTGCGGCCGATGGTGAACTTCACGGTCTTGCGCTGCTTGCCGTAGACGCCGTCGCGGCCCTCGACGCCGTCCAGGTCGAGGTCGACGGTGACCTTGGTGCCGGGCTTCCAGTACTTCTCGGGGCGGAAGTCCAGGCGGTCGTTGCCGAACCAGTGGCCCGCGACCTCCACGGCGGGCTCGGTCTTGATACGGATGGCCTTCTCGATGTCCTCGGGGTGCGTGATGCCCCGGGTGAAGCGTATGGAGAACGGCATGCCTACGCCGACGGTCGAGCCGTCCTCGGGCGTGAAGTAGCCCATGAAGGTGTTCTTCGGCGTCAGCGTGGTGAACGTGGAGTCCTCGGCGGCCCGGCGGCCCGCGGAGTCCTCGGCGACCGCGTGCACCGTGTACCTGGTGCCGGCGGCCAGATGGGTCGCCGGCGTCCAGGACGCGCCGCCCGCGCCGATGGCGCCCTCGACCTTCGCGCCCTTCTCGTCCTTGACGGTGACCTCGGTCAGCTTGCCCCGGGTGACGCCGACCTCGAGGGCGCCGCTGGTGTCCACGCCGGTGGCGCCGGCCTTGGGCGCGATGCTGACCGCGGCCGCGGACTGCGCGTCCTTCCCGTCCCCCTTGCCCTTCTCCTTGCCGGAACCGGCCCCGGAGTCACCGCCTCCGCCGCACGCGGCGAGCGACAGCGCCAGGGCCCCGGCTATGAGCGCCAGTCCCCTACGGCCCCGCCGCCCCCGAGTCGACGCCCCCGGTACAGGCCGCATGTTCAAGTTGTTCTCCCCTCGCCGGGCCAGGTCGTCCCCGGCCCGCTCCCCACCACTTCGGTGCGCGCATATTAACTGCCAGGGTGTGGGCCGGGCGTCGGACGAACGTCACCGTTCCGTCGCAACTTCCCCCCACCGGCCCGCCCTGTCGCCGCGCGCACCGCCCCGGGGTCCGTCACCGCACCGCGCTGCCCGCCGTCCAGTCCTTCCACGTCATGTTCCAGCCGCCGAGGCCGTTGTCCGGGGCGACCGTCTTGTCCTTGCTGTTGACGACCTCGATGACGTCACCGACGAGGCTGCGGTCGAAGAACCAGCCCGCCGGGGTGTCCGAACCGCCGCCCTTGACGTCCCTGAGGCCGACGCAGCCGTGGCTGACGTTGGCCGTCCCGGGGGCGTCCGTGGCCCAGTAGTTGCCGTGCAGGAAGGTGCCGGAGTCGGTGAGCTTCATGGCGTGCGGGACGTCGGGGATGTCGTACTCGCCGCCGAAGCCGACCGTACGGCTGTTCATGCGGGTGACCTCCAGCATGTCCATCACCACCATCTTGCCGTTGTACGTGGGGTGTTTGGGGGCGCCCGCGGTGATGGGGACGGTGGCCAGCAGCACTCCGTCGCGCCGCACCTCCATCATGTGCCGGGCCGCGTCGACCAGGGAGACCTGGCCGCGGCCGACGGTGAAGGCCACCGTCTTGTCCTGGAGGCCGTACACGCCCCGCGCGCCCTGCACGTCCCGCAGGCGCAGGTCCACGGTGACCTCGGTGCCGGGCTTCCAGTACCGCTCCGGGCGGAAGTCCAGGCGGTCCTTGCCGAACCAGTGCGGGCGGATCTCGACGGGCGGCCGGGCGGTGACCCTCACGGCGCGCTCGACGGCGGCCCGGTCGGTGATCTCCCGGCTGAAGGAGAGCGAGACGATCATCCCGGTGCCGACGGTGGCGCGGTTCTCCGGGGTGACGTAGGCGATGAACCGTTCGCCGGGGACGTAGGTGGTGAAGGTGGTGTGCCGGGCCGAGCGGCGGCCCCGGGGGTCCAGTGCCACCACGTCGACGGTGTACCGGGCGGCGAGCGCCAGCCGTTCCTCGTCGGGGCGCCAGGTCAGCCCGTCGGCGCCGATCCGCCCGGGGACCGGCGACACCCGCGCGTCCTGCTCCTTGACGACGGTCACCTTCTCCAGGCGCCCGCCGGGCACCCGGATCCGCAGCCGCTCGTCCGGGCGCACGGCCCGGCTCCCGTCGCCGGGGGTCACCCGGATGACGTCCTCGGGGGCCGGGGAGTCCCCCCGTGTCCCGCCCATGCCCAGCGGTCCCGGGCCGTCGGCGGAGCAGCCCGCGAGCAGCCCCGCCCATGTCAGTACGGCGGCCAGGGCGGCCCCCGCGCGCCGTGCGCGTCCAGTTGCGTGCCTCACACGGATCTCAACGACCGGGCACGCTCCGGGGAAACGTGAGTGCGAGCCACCGGCTGGGCAGAACAGAGGGAAGGACGACCACGCTGGGGGCCGGGGTGCGCGAGCGGGCCCCCAGCACCCGTGTCGGAGCCACCGACGAGCCGCCGGGAAGAGGGGCCGACAGTGACGAGCGCAGCCGAGCAGCGGGCACCGGCCGGGGAGCCGGCCGCCGGGAGCGGGCAACCGGCGGCGGTGAACGGCGCCCGACTGGAGCTTGAAGTAGCCGCCCAGGTCGCCCATCCGGTCGCCGAC
>NZ_JACBWZ010000404.1 GCF_013870595.1 Streptomyces sp. WELS2
GGGCCGGTCCGGCTGCCGCGGGAGCAGCGACTGCAGCGGGGCGACCTCTTCGTCTATGGCGTCGAAGACCGAGGACACCTCCTGTTTGACGTCGCCGAGCTGGACGGGGAGCTTGTCGCTGAGCGAGCTCCACGCCTCGCGGTGGGACCGGGAGAAGGCGTCCAGCGCCTGGATGGGGCCCAGGGAGTCCGGGTCGGCCTGGTAGGCCGCGTGCAGCAGCCGGTGGCCCTCGGTGACGTCGTGCCGCATCCCGGACAGGGTGCGGCGGATCTCGCCGATGGACTCGTGGTCCAGGTGTCCGCCCCGGCCGCGCTCCAGCAGCCGGCGGACCTCGCCGAGCCGGGTGGAGGCCTGGTCGAGGTAGGTCTGGCCGCGCTGGTCGTCGCCGTCGGTCAGGTAGTTGAGCTTGAAGTCCTCGATGCCGCGTTTCAGGCCGTACAGCGAGTCGCCGGGCAGGGCGTCGGAGCTGGCGGCGGCGACCCCGCCGAAGGCCCCGGCGGCCACCCCGACGCTGAGCCCGCCGGCCGCGAGTCCCTTGGTCAGCCTGGTGCGCGGGCGGAGCTTGCCGAGCGGGCCCGCCCGGTGCTCGCCCCTCGCCCGGTGGGAACGCTGTTCCGGTACGGACGTGTCCGCCGCCCCGGTCCCCTCCTGGAGCATGGCCTCCATCGCGGCCACCAGCTGGGCCCGCTGGACGGCCTTGACCTCCGGGTCGAGCTGCGGCCTGGGCAGCGCGCCGAGTCCCGCCGCCAGGGCCAGCAGCTCGCCCTGTCCGGTCGGTTCCTCGGCGGTCGGCGGGGAACCCGCCGGGTCTTCGGACTGCTCGGCCGCCGTGTCCCGGTCGGACTGCTCCTCCAGGGCCTGGGCGAAGGCGTTCGCCCGCCGGTGCGCCGATACGTTCGCGATCACTGGCGGCACCTCCTCTCGTCATGACGGTCGACTCCCCAGGGGGTCCTGAGGGTTGCACGCCCACGGCCGGGTCCCCTGATCGGGTGATCAGGGAGGGCCGGGACGTGACCACAGGGAGCCTGTATCCCGCACAACGACTGGCGCGGCACTTGGGTTACGGACGGCGGGCGGGCGGTTCGGAAAGGCAACGCGCTTTGACGGAGCGTGAGTTGAGGGTCGCCCTCCGTCGTCCCGCTCAGCGGGCGTCGTCGGGCAGCAGCCGGGCGAGGGTGCGCACGGCGCGGTACTGGAGGGTCTTGATGGCGCCCTCGTTCTTGCCCATGACCCGGGCGGTCTCGGCGACCGAGAGGCCCTGGAGGAAGCGCAGCGTCACGCACTCCTGCTGCTGCGGGTTGAGCCGCCGTACGGCGTCCAGCAGGGCGGCGTTGGACAGGGACTCCAGGACGGAGTCCTCGGGGGAGCGCTCGACCTCGTTGGCGTCGAGCATCTCGCCGGTGGTGACCTCCAGGCGGAAGCGGCTGGACTTGAAGTGGTCGGCGACCAGGTTCCGGGCGATGGTGACCAGCCAGGCGCCGAAGTCGCGGCCCTGCCAGGTGAAGGTGCCGATCCTGCGCAGGGCCCGCAGAAAGGTCTCGCTGGTGAGGTCCTCGGCGGTGGCCCGGCCGCCGACGCGGTAGTAGATGTACCGGTAGACGGTGTCGCTGTACTGGTCGTAGAGGCGCCCGAAGGCCTCGGCCTCGCCGGACTGGGCGCGTTCGACGAGGTCCATCATGCGGGCGCTGTCGCTGTCGGCGGCCGGCCGGCGGGCGGTGGCCGCGCCGGTGGCGCGGCCCCTTCTGCCGACGGCGGCGCCGCCGTCGGCCAGTGCGTAGCACGGGCCCGCGGGCGCGGCGGCTGCGAAGGCGGGGACGGCGTACGCGGTGGGGACGAAGCCGCGCAGTGTTTCCTTGACCGTCGCGACCGTTGCGCGCAGCGTAGCCAGGCCCGAGGCGTCAACCCCGACGTGTGGGTACACGGGACTCCCAGAGGCAGAGCTTCCATCACGTGCAGTGCGGGACCGTTCACCCGTCGTAGCGACGGAGGGGTTCCGGTTTGCGTCTGAGGAGAATAACGCTTCGTGCAGGCGCTGCTACACCGAGTTGCTCAAATCGTCGATTGCGTCTCTTCTGTTGCCCTTTGATGCCGAGTCAAGTTACTGAACTTGATCGGTTGTTGATCGGAAAGAGGCGTGTTTCGGTGAAGTACGCGACGTGTTGAAATGGCCGCGGCACAATCGTGCGCGCGGACGGGAGTTCCCGCGGCCGGTTGGCGGCCGTCTGCGGCCGCCGGCGGCTACCGGCGGCGGCGGCTCAGGGCGATCGCGGCCGCGGTGCCGCCCGCGACCGCGCCGACGCCCGCGGCGGCCGGGATGCCGACCTTCGCCGCCTTGCGGCCCGTGCGGTAGTCCCGCAGCCGCCAGTCCTGTTCGCGGGCGTGCCGGCGCAGCTTGGCGTCCGGGTTGATGGCGTAGGGGTGGCCGACCAGGGACAGCATCGGGATGTCGTTGTGGCTGTCGCTGTAGGCGGCGCAGCGGGCGAGGTCCAGCCCCTCGGCGGCGGCCAGCGCGCGCACCGCCTCCGCCTTGGCGGGCCCGTGCAGCGGCTCGCCGACCAGCCGTCCGGTGTAGACGCCGTCGACCGACTCGGCCACCGTGCCGAGGGCGCCGGTCAGGCCGAGGCGGCGCGCGATCACCTGGGCGATCTCCACCGGGGCCGCGGTGACCAGCCACACCTTCTGGCCCGCGTCCAGATGGGCCTGGGCCAGGGCGCGGGTGCCGGGCCAGATGCGGTCGGCCATGTACTCGTCGTAGATCTCCTCGCCGATCGACTCGAGCTCGGCGACCCGGTGGCCCTTGACGATGGACAGCGCCGAGTCGCGGGCGTCCTGCATGTGCTCGGGGTCCTCGACGCCGGCCAGCCGGAACCAGGCCTGCTGCCAGGCGAACCGGGCGAGGTCGCGGGTCTCGAAGAACTTCCGCTTGTACAGCCCGCGGCCGAAGTGGAAGAGTGCGGCGCCCTGCATCACCGTGTTGTCCAGGTCGAAGAAGGCGGCGGCCTTGTCGTCGCCGATCACCGGGAACTCCGGTTCCTCGGGCGTGGCGGTCTCCTGCGAGGACTTGCGGGCGGCCTCCGCCGAAGCCTCGCCTGCCAACACGCTCCGCGCCGTGGCGGAGCGCCTACGGGGAGTGAGCCATCCGAGAGCGGCCATGACGCGAGCATAGCCACTGGGTCCGAAGGTTCCGGAGTCGAGAGGTTGGCGTGGTGTGAACGCCGGGCGAAGGGGGAGCCGGGGCGCGCGAGAATGGCCGGTATGAGTCCGCTCTTCCGACGCAAGGCAGAGCCGCGAGCGCGGCTGGTGACCCTGATCCGCAAGCCCGGCTGCCACCTGTGCGACGACGCGCAGGCGGTGGTCGGGAAGGTGTGCGGCGATCTCGGAGTTCCGTGGGAGACCAAGGACATCACCGAGGACCGGGAGCTGCATGACCGCTACTGGGAGCAGATCCCCGTCGTCCTGGTCGACGGCGAGCAGCACACCTTCTGGCGCGTGAACGAGGAGCGGCTGCGCCGGGCACTGACCGACTAGTCCAAACCGGTCGGAAAGTCGCTTAGGATCGACGGCGGTTTGGTCTCGGGGGCGGGATTCGTGAGGAGAGTGTGCGGTTTTGCCCCCAGTAACGAAGGAACGGCGGCGCGTGTGCGCTGGTTCCCGCTCCGGGCGTGAATACGGCGTGACCCCGGTCACTTCTGCCGGGCAAATCGGACACCATCTTTGTGCACGCGTTCACAAAGACATAGCCTGCTGTCGACGGGGCGGTCTGGGGACGTGTGACCGCCTACAGCCCCGCTCTACCCGCAGGAGCACCGTGGCAACTGGCCGAACACACCGACCGGCGACCCGTAGCCGAGGGATTCCCGAGGCCACCGTCGCCCGGCTTCCGCTGTACCTCCGAGCCCTGACCGCACTGTCGGAGCGCTCGGTCCCCACGGTCTCCTCCGAGGAGCTGGCCGCGGCGGCGGGGGTCAACTCCGCCAAGCTGCGCAAGGATTTCTCGTACCTGGGCTCCTACGGAACGCGTGGCGTCGGCTACGACGTGGAGTATCTCGTCTACCAGATCTCCCGCGAACTCGGCCTGACCCAGGACTGGCCGGTTGTGATCGTCGGCATCGGCAACCTCGGCGCCGCCCTGGCCAACTACGGCGGCTTCGCCTCCCGTGGCTTCCGGGTCGCCGCGCTGATCGACGCCGACCCGGCGATGGCCGGCAAGCCGGTCGCGGGCATCCCGGTGCAGCACACCGACGACCTCGAGAAGATCATCAAGGACAACGGGGTCTCCATCGGTGTCATCGCCACCCCGGCCGGCGCCGCCCAGCAGGTCTGCGACCGGCTCGTGGCCGCCGGTGTGACCTCCATCCTGAACTTCGCGCCGACCGTGCTGTCCGTCCCGGACGGCGTGGACGTGCGCAAGGTCGACCTCTCCATCGAGCTGCAGATCCTCGCCTTCCACGAGCAGCGCAAGGCCGGTGAGGAGACCGCCGCGGGCGACGGCGCCCTGCCCGCCGCCACCCCCCGCGCGGCCTCCGCCGACCAGGGACCCGACGGGGACGTCCCCGCCGTGATGCCGGCATGAGCCTCCTCGTCGTAGGCCTCAGCCACCGCAGTGCCCCGGTCAGCGTGCTGGAGCGGGCCGCGCTGAGCGCGGACGCCCAGACCAAGCTGCTCCAGGACACCGTCGCCGCCGAGCCCGCCACCGAGGCCGCGGTGCTCGCCACCTGCAACCGCATCGAGCTGTACGCCGACGTGGACAAGTTCCACGCCGGTGTCGCCGAGCTGTCCACGCTGCTCGCCCAGCACAGCGGGGTCGGCCTGGAGGAACTGACGCCGTACCTCTACGTGCACTACGAGGACCGGGCCGTCCACCACCTGTTCTCGGTGGCCTGCGGGCTGGACTCGATGGTGGTCGGCGAGGGCCAGATCCTCGGCCAGATCAAGGACTCCCTGGCCCGCGCCCAGGAGCTGCACACCGCCGGCAAGCTGCTGAACGACCTGTTCCAGCAGGCCCTGCGGGTCGGCAAGCGCGCCCACTCCGAGACCGGCATCGACCGCGCCGGCCAGTCCCTGGTCACCTTCGGCCTCGAGCAGCTGGCCCTGGGTGCGGCCGTGCCCGACTGGGCCCGCGGCAAGAAGGCGCTGGTCATCGGCGCCGGATCGATGTCGTCCCTGGCCGCCGCCACGCTGGCGCGCGCCGGGGTGGCCGAGGTCGTCGTCGCCAACCGCACCTTCGAGCGCGCCGAGCGGCTCGCCCGGATCCTGCTGGAGGCCGACGACAACACGGTCACCGCCCGCGCGGTGCCGATGGACGCGGTCGCCGACGAACTGACACGTGCCGACGTCGTCGTCTCCTGTACCGGGGCGACGGGCCTGGTGCTCACGGCGGAGTCGGTCGCGCACGCGGTCGAGGGCCGCACCGGACACCCCGTCGCCGACAGCGGCTTCACGGCCGAGAAGCCGGCGGCCCCGCAGCGCCACACCGGCCTCGGCGCCGACGACAACTGCCCGCTGGACCTGGCCGCCGTACAGCCCGGCTTCTCCGTCATGGGCGAGGCCGCCGTGGCCGGCATGGACGCGGCCACCCTGG
>NZ_JACBWZ010000405.1 GCF_013870595.1 Streptomyces sp. WELS2
CGCGCCCAGCTCGGCCGGCCCGGCCCCGGGACCGGTCAGCACCGCCACCTTCGGCCGCGCCCGGCACACGTTCACCGCCGTCCGCAGCTCACGGCCGTGCGCGCTCACCACCACCGCGTCGTCCCAGGGCAGCCCGATCCGGGCGAACGCCGTCGCCACCGACGACACCCCCGGCCGCACATCCAGCAGCCCGGCACCGAACCGCTCCGCCAGCGCGCGCACGATCCCGAAGAACCCCGGGTCCCCGGAGGCCAGCACCACCACCGGCAGCTCCTTGCCGACGTACTCCGCGATGGTGTCCAGCGCGGGCGCGAGCGGTCCGAGCACCACGCGCTCCGCCCCCTCGGGCAGCGCTGCGGCGTCCAGGTGCCGCCGGCCGCCGACCACCAGCGCGGCCCCGGCGAGCAGATCCGGGCCGGCCGGCGTCCCGGTCCCGGTACCGACGACCGTGATCAACTCTTCGCCCTCTGCTCCCGCAGCGCCCGCCGCGCCTCGGGGTCGGCCTTGCGGTAGCCGTGGAAGTGCCCCGGGTGGTACAGGTGCGAGCGGGTGCCGTGCGCGTCCAGCGCCGGACCGACCAGGAACAGCGTGTGCTTCCAGAGCCTGTGCTCCTTGACCGTCTCCTCCAGCGTGCCGATCGTGCACTTCACGACCAGCTCCTCCGGCCAGGTCGCCTGATAGGCCACCACCACCGGCGTCGAGGTGGGGTAGCCGCCCTCCAGCAGCTCCCGCACCAGCTGCCCGCTGCGCGCCGCCGACAGGAAGACGGCCATGGTGGTGCCGTGCCGGGCGAACTCGCGCACCTCCTCGCCGGGCGGCATCGGCGTCTTGCCGCCGCCCAGCCGGGTCAGCACCACGGACTGCGCGACCTCCGGGATCGTCAGCTCCCGCTGCGCCAGCGCGGCCACCGCGGAGAACGACGACACGCCCGGTACGACCTCGGTCGCGATGCCGATCTCCCGGCAGCGGTCCAGCTGCTCCTGCGTGCCGCCCCACAGCGCCGGGTCACCGGAGTGGATACGGGCGACCTTCAGCCCCTCCTCGAACGCACGTCGGTACACCGCGACGACGTCCTCCAGCGACATGGCCGCCGAGTCCAGGATCTCGGCCCCCTCGCGCGCGTGCTCGAGGACCTCCGCCTGGACCAGGCTCGCGGCCCAGATCACGACGTCGGCCTCGGCGATGGCCCGCGCGGCCCGGAACGTCAGCAGGTCGGCGGCGCCGGGGCCGGCACCGACGAAGGTCACCTTGCCGGTGGTGACATCGGCCATGGAAATCGGTCCTCTCCTACGAGTACTGCGGTGACTGCCGTCGGACGTGCGGGAACCCGGGTCGATCCGATAGCAAGGGCGTATGGCGGTCTTCGTCGCGCTCGGCGCGTTCCTGATGACGCTGGCCGGCGGCTGGACGGCACAGCGCGTGACCGACCGCCGTCACCTGGTGCTGGGCCTGGCCGGCGGGCTGATGCTCGGCGTGGTCGGCCTCGACCTGCTGCCCGAGGCCCTGCGGGCGGCGGACAGCGAGATCCACGGCGTCCCGGCCGCACTGCTGCTGTTCGTGGCCGGCTTCCTCCTCGCCCATCTGGTGGAACGCCTGCTGGCGGCCCGCCGCACCGCCCACGGGGCGGTCGAACACGCGGTGGTCCAGCGCGGGGTGAGCGAACAGGCGGTGGTCCAGCGTGGGGCGGGCGGACACGGGACGGTCGATCACGACGCGGCCGGGCGCGGACCGGTCGGTCACGACGCGGCCGGACCCAGGCCGGTCGGTCACGACGCACCCGGACACGACGCGGCCGGGCCCGCAGAGGTCGACCACGACACGCCGGGGCACCGGTACCGCAGTCCCGAGGTGGGCCTGACCGCGGCGGCCGCCATGGTGGGGCACAGTCTGATGGACGGTGTGGCGATCGGCGCGTCCTTCCAGGTGGGCGGCGGTATGGGGGCCGCGGTCGCGCTCGCCGTCATCGCCCACGACTTCGCGGACGGCTTCAACACCTTCACCCTCACCCGCCTGTACGGCAACGCCCGCCGCAAGGCCCTCGCCATGCTCTTCGCCGACGCCGTCGCACCCGTTGCCGGAGCCGCCGCGTCCGTGTTCCTCACCATCCCCGAGGACGTCCTCGGCGGGTATCTCGGCCTGTTCGGCGGCGTCCTGCTCTACCTCGCCGCGGCCGAGATCCTCCCCGAGGCGCACCACGCCCACCCCGCCCGCTCGACCCTGCTGTGCACGGTCGCGGGCGCCGCGTTCATCTGGCTGGTGGTGGGCGTCACCGGCTGACCCGGACGGTCTCACAGCTTCCCGCCCCGGCCGCCGTCCCGCCGCGGGGGCGCGATCAGCGTCGACAGGTACGGCAGCGGCGACCCGTCCAGCTCGGCGGCCGGCCGCACCGACTCCTCCGGCAGCCCCAGCGCCGACCCCCACACCGCGTCCGCGAGCCGCCCGGTCTCCTTCAGCGCCTCGGCGACCTCACCGGCCTGCCGCCCGAACTTGTACGCCACCACCGTGCCCGGCCCGGCCAGCGCCTCCTTCAGCACGGCCGCCCCGGCCGTCACCGGCACCAGGGTCAGCGGCTCGGTGCCCTCCGTCAGCACCGCACCCGACCGCGCCGCGAGATCCTGCATCGCGGTGATCCCCGGCACCGTCTCCACGACCACACCCGGCACCAGCTCCACGAGGGTCTGCGCCAGATAGGTGAACGTCGAGTACACGTTCGGGTCACCGATGGTGGCGAACGCGACGCACGCGTGCGCCTCCAGCAGCTCCGCGACCCGCCGCCCGGCCGCGTCCCAGGCCGCCTCCCGGCGCGCCCGGTCGGTCCGCTCGTTCAGCGCGAACACCACCCGCACGATCTTCTCCGCGGGCACGTAGTGCGCCACCGTCGCCTCGGCCCGCCCCCGCTCCCCGGTGTCCATGACGGGCACCACGACCACATCGGCCGACCGCAGGGCGTTGACCCCCTTGACGGTCACCAGCTCCGGATCACCGGGACCGACCCCGACCCCCACCAGCCTGCTGCTCATGACGTCCGGCACCTCTCCACGAACCGACGGGCGACACCGGGCGCGGACGCCCAGTGCGTGTGCAGATAACTCGCGTGCACGCCCTGCTGTACGAAACCTTCGACCCGCCGCACCGGCGCCGTGACCCCCCAGGCGGGAGCGGCACCCGCGCCCGGCTCCACGACCGTGCGGTGGAACTCGTGCCCCCGCATCCGCGTCCCGGCCGCCGCCAGCGCACTGTCGCCCACCGCCACGGCGTCCCGGTAGCCGAGCGTCAGCCGCTCACTCATCCGCGCGGTGGCGTCCAGCACACCGCACATCGGCCTGCCGTCCAGCTCCCGGCACAGATAGAGCAGCCCGGCGCACTCGGCGGCCACGGGGGCGCCGGAGAGGGCCAGTTCGGCGACCGCCTCGCGCAGGGGCTCGTTGGCGGACAGCTCGGCGGCGTACACCTCGGGGAAACCACCGCCGACGACCAACCCCGCCGTGCCGTCCGGCAGCCGCTCGTCGCGGAGCGGATCGAACGTGACGACCTCGGCCCCGGCCGCCGTGAGCAGCTCGGCGTGCTCGGCGTAGGAGAAGGTGAAGGCGGGACCGCCGGCCACGGCGACCACCGCACGCCCCTCCGCCCTGCCGGCGGGCGGTTCCCAGACCGCGTCCGACAGCGGTCCCGCGCTGCTCGCCAGCCGCGACAGGGCGTCGAGATCGCACCCCCGCTCGACCTGCGCGGCCATCGCCGCCACCGCGTCCAGCGCGTCCGCCCGCCGCTCGGCGACCGGCACCAGCCCCAGGTGCCGGGACGGAGTGTCCACCTGGGGAACCCGCCGCAGCACGCCCAGGACCGGCACCCCGGCCGAATCCAGCGCCTCCCTGAGCAGCTCCGCGTGCCGGTCCGAGCCCACCTTGTTCAGGATCACGCCCCCGAGGCGCACCTCCGGATCCCACGAGGCGAACCCGTGCACCAGCGCCGCCACCGACCGCGACTGCGCGGACGCGTCGACCACCAGCACCACCGGCGCCCGCAACAGCTTCGCCACATGCGCGGTGGACGCCAGCTCGCCCTGCCCGGCCGCCCCGTCGTACAGCCCCATCACGCCCTCGACCACGGCCAGGTCACACCCCCGCGCCCCGTGCAGGAACAGCGGAGCGATCAGCTCCGGCCCGCACAGATACGCGTCCAGGTTGCGCCCCGTACGCCCGGTCGCGAGCGCGTGGTACCCCGGGTCGATGTAGTCCGGCCCGACCTTGTGCGGGGACACGGCGAGCCCCCGCGCGGCGAACGCGGCCATCAGCCCCGTGGCGACGGTGGTCTTGCCGCTGCCCGACGAGGGCGCGGCGACGACCAGCCGGGGCACCGACGATGTCACCACTCGATGCCCTTCTGGCCCTTCTGCCCCACGTCCATGGGGTGCTTGACCTTGGACATGTCGGTGACCAGATCGGCGAAGTCCACCAGCTCCCGAGGCGCGTTCCGCCCGGTGATCACCACATGCTGGGTACCGGGCCGGTTCCGCAGCACCTCGATCACCTCGGCGGTGTCCACCCAGCCCCAGTGCATCGGGTACGCGAACTCGTCCAGCACGTACAGCCGGTACGTCTCGGCGGCCAGGTCCCGCTTGACCTGCTCCCAGCCCTCGCGGGCCTTCTCCTCGTTGTCCATCTGGGCATCGCGCTGGACCCACGACCAGCCCTCGCCCATCTTGTGCCAGGCCACCGTCCCGCCCTCACCGGAGGCACCGAGCACCCGCAGCGCGTTCTCCTCGCCGACCTTCCACTTCGCCGACTTGACGAACTGGAACACCCCGATGGGCCACCCCTGGTTCCAGGCGCGCAGCGCGAGCCCGAACGCGGCGGTGGACTTGCCCTTGCCGACGCCCGTGTGCACGACGACCAGCGGACGGTTCCGTCGCTGACGGGTCGTCAGCCCGTCGTCCGGTACGACACTCGGCTGTCCCTGCGGCACTACGCGGCCCTCCTGCCCTGAATACCCTTCACCAGCCCGGCGATCGAGTCCGCCCGCAGCTCGTCCAGCGTCACGGCGGTACCGCCGAGATCGGCGGCGAGCCGCCCGGCGAGCCCGAGCCGCACCGGTCCCGACTCACAGTCCACGACCACCGAGGCGACACCCCCGGCCGCGAACAGCCCGGCGGCCCTGGACGCGAGCAGCACGGGCTCCGGACCGCCCGTGGCCCGCCCGTCCGTCACCACGACCACCAGCGCGCGCCGCGCCGGGTCCCGCAGCCGCTCCACGCGCAGCACCTCGTGCGCCTTGAGCAGCCCGGCCGCCAGCGGCGTACGACCGCCGGTCGGCAGCGACTCCAGCCGCGCGGCGGCGGCGTCCACGGACGAGGTGGGCGGCAGCGCGACCTCCGCCGAGGTGCCCCGGAACGTCACGAGTCCCACCTTGTCCCGCCGCTGGTAGGCGTCCAGCAGCAACGACAGCACGGCACCCTTCACGGCACCCATCCGCTGCCGGGCGGCCATCGAACCGGAGGCGTCGACCACGAAGAGAACGAGG
The DNA here is from genome assembly GCF_013870595.1 of Streptomyces sp. WELS2. GTDB lineage: Bacteria > Actinomycetota > Actinomycetes > Streptomycetales > Streptomycetaceae > Streptomyces. Next base: position 5,518 of record NZ_JACBWZ010000405.1, read on the forward strand.
TTGCCCTCACGCCCCTCCCTGACCGCCTGCCGCAGATCGTCCCGCCGCACGACAAGGCC
>NZ_JACBWZ010000406.1 GCF_013870595.1 Streptomyces sp. WELS2
GCGCGCCGCGCGTACCCGCCGCCGCCCCGGCCCGTGCCGCCACCTTGACGCTCCTTCGGTGCGGCCCACCCCGTTCGGGGGTAGTGAGACCCGCATCACGGATTAGACGATGCCGGGAAGCCACCCGGCAATGGTCCGGTACCGAGGAGGACGTGGATGACGGCGACCGAGACGTTCCGCAGGGCCAGGGACTTCCTGCTGGCGCACCGCGAGGACTACGCCACCGCCTACGAGGGCTTCCGCTGGCCCCGGCCCGGGCACTTCAACTGGGCGCTGGACTGGTTCGACGTCATCGCCGAGGGCAACGACCGCACGGCGCTGCACATCGTCGAGGAGGACGGCACCGAGACGCGGCTGTCCTTCGCCGAACTGTCCGCGCGCTCCAACCGCATCGCCCGGTGGCTGCGCGAGCGCGGGGTCGCCCCCGAGGACCGGATCCTCGTCATGCTCGGCAACCAGGCCGAGCTGTGGGAGACCGCGCTGGCCGCGATGAAGCTGCGCGCGGTCGTCATCCCGGCCACCCCGCTGCTCGGCCCGGCCGATCTGCGCGACCGGGTGGAGCGGGGCCGGGTGCGGCACGCCATCGTCCGGGCGGAGGACACCGCCAAGTTCGACGGCGTGCCCGGCGGTTACACCCGGATCAGCGTCGGCGGCCTGCCCGAGGAGGGCTGGGAGCCGTACGAGGACGCCTACGCGGCCCCCGCCGACTTCGTCCCGGACGGCCCGACCCTGGCCGACGACCCGCTGATGCTCTACTTCACCTCGGGCACGACGGCCCGCCCCAAGCTGGTCGAGCACACCCACACCTCGTACCCGATCGGCCATCTGTCCACCATGTACTGGATCGGGCTCAAGCCCGGCGACGTCCACCTGAACATCTCCTCGCCCGGCTGGGCCAAGCACGCCTGGTCCAGCCTGTTCGCCCCGTGGAACGCGGAGGCCACCGTCTTCGTCGTCAACTACACCCGCTTCGACGCCGGCCGGCTGATGGCCGAGATGGACCGCGCCGGCGTCACCACCTTCTGCGCCCCTCCGACGGTGTGGCGGATGCTCATCCAGGCCGACCTCACCCGGCTGGCGAACCCGCCCCGCGAGGCCGTGGCCGCCGGCGAACCGCTCAACCCCGAGGTCATCGAACAGGTCCGGCGTGCCTGGGGGGTGACCATCCGGGACGGCTTCGGCCAGACCGAGACCGCCGTGCAGGTCGCCAACACCCCCGGCCAGCCGCTGAAGACCGGCTCCATGGGCCGGCCGAGCCCCGGCTTCCGGGTGCTCCTGCTGGACCCGGTCTCCGGTGAGCCCGGTGTCGCCGAGGGGGAGATCGCCCTCGACCTGGCCGAGCGACCGGCCGGCCTGATGACCGGCTACCACGGCGACCCGGACCGCACGGCCGAGGCCATGGCGGGCGGCTACTACCGCACCGGGGACATCGCGACCCGGGACGAGGACGGCTACCTCACCTACATCGGGCGCAGCGACGACGTGTTCAAGTCCTCCGACTACAAGGTGAGTCCGTTCGAGCTGGAGAGCGCGCTGCTGGAGCACGAGGCGGTGGCCGAGGCCGCCGTGGTGCCCGCCCCGGACGAACTGCGGCTCGCCGTGCCCAAGGCGTACGTCGTGCTCGCCGAGGGCTGGGAGCCCGGTCCCGGCACCGCGAAGGTCCTCTTCGAGCACTCCCGTGAGGTGCTCGCCCCCTACAAGCGCATCCGCCGGCTGGAGTTCGGCACCCTGCCCAAGACCGTCTCCGGCAAGATCCGCCGCATCGAGCTGCGCGAGGCCACGGCCGCGGGCTCCCCCGACGAGTACCGCGAGGAGGACTTCCGGTGACCGCGCCGACCCCGGCCCGGGGCGCCGGAGCCCCGCACACCGGGGGGACCCGGCCCCCGTACACCCAGGGGACCGAGCCCTCGTACGCCCACGGGACGGGGACCACCCCGCTCCTCGGTGACACCATCGGCGCCAACCTGGACCGGGCCGTCGCGGCCTGGCCGGACCGGGAGGCGCTCGTGGACGTGGCGTCGGGCCGGCGCTGGACGTACGCCGAGTTCGGCGCCGACGTCGACCGGCTGGCGTACGCCCTGCGCGCGAGCGGTGTCGCCAAGGGGGACCGGGTGGGCATCTGGGCGGTCAACTGCCCGGAGTGGGTACTGGTCCAGTACGCCACCGCGCGCATCGGCGCGATCATGGTGAACATCAACCCGGCGTACCGCACGCACGAGGTCGCCTACGTCCTTCGGCAGGCCGGTGTCTCCTTCCTGTTCGCTTCCCCGGGACACCGGACGAGCGACTACCGCGCGATGGTCGAGGAGGTGCGGCCGGGGCTGCCCGGGCTGCGGGAGACGGTCTACTTCGGCGACCCGGGCTGGGACGCGCTGCTCGCGCGCGCCACCCCCGGGGCCGCGGCGCAGCCGTTCGAGGAGCTGTCCTGCGACGACCCCGTCAACATCCAGTACACCTCGGGTACCACGGGCTTCCCCAAGGGGGCCACCCTCTCCCACCACAACATCCTCAACAACGGGTACTTCGTGGGGGAGCTGCTCGCGTACACGGAGCAGGACAGGATCTGCATCCCGGTCCCCTTCTACCACTGTTTCGGCATGGTCATGGCCAATCTGGCCGCCACTTCCCACGGCGCCTGCATGGTCGTCCCGGCGCCCTCCTTCGACCCGGCGGCCACGCTGGAGGCGGTGCAGCGGGAGCGGTGCACCTCGCTGTACGGCGTCCCGACCATGTTCATCGCGGAGCTGGGCCTGCCCGGCTTCGCGGACTACGACCTGTCCTCCCTGCGCACCGGCATCATGGCGGGCTCCCCCTGCCCGGTGGAGGTCATGAAGCGGGTGGTCGCCGAGATGCACATGGAGCAGGTCTCCATCTGCTACGGCATGACCGAGACGTCGCCGGTGTCGCTCCAGACCCGGATCGAGGACGACCTGGAGCACCGCACCGGCACCGTCGGCCGGGTCCTGCCCCACCTGGAGGTCAAGGTCGTCGACCCCGCCACGGGAGTGACCCGGCCCCGTGGCACGGCGGGGGAGCTGTGCACCCGCGGCTACAGCGTGATGCTCGGCTACTGGAACGAGCCGGAGAAGACGGCCGAGGTGATCGACGCCGGCCGCTGGATGCACACCGGCGACCTCGCGGTGATGCGCGAGGACGGGTACGTCGAGATCGTCGGCCGGATCAAGGACATGATCATCCGGGGTGGCGAGAACATCTACCCCCGCGAGATCGAGGAGTTCCTCCACGCCCATCCCAAGATCCGGGACGTCCAGGTCGTCGGGGTGCCGCACGAGCGGTACGGCGAGGAGGTGCTCGCCTGCGTCATCGCGAGCGACCCCGCACAGCCGCCCACCCTGGAGGAACTGCGGGTCTTCTGCGCGGGCCGCCTCGCCCACTACAAGATCCCGAGCCGGCTCCAGCTGCTGGACTCCTTCCCGATGACGGTGTCCGGGAAGGTGCGCAAGGTCGAGCTGCGGGAGACCTACGGAACCTGAGACGCGCCGGAGTCCTGCGGAGGGCCGCCCGTGCCGCACGGGCGGCCCTCCGCGCTTTCCGGGGGGTGGACCGCCCTTGACGACCTTCGTCCACCCGCCTACATTGCTTCCAGATAGTAGAAGTTACATTCCGCGATACGGAAAAGATTGCGGAGATGACAATCGGGAGACCGTGCTCACCGCGGGGCGCGACGGGAGTACGCATCCGAGAGGCCGAAGCAGGAGTACTCGATGGCTCGTATGACCGCTGCCCGCGCGGCAGTTGAGATCCTCAAGCGCGAGGGCGTCACCGACGCCTTCGGTGTGCCGGGCGCGGCGATCAACCCGTTCTACAAGGCCCTCAAGGAGGGCGGCGGCATCAACCACACCCTCGCCCGCCACGTCGAGGGCGCCTCGCACATGGCCGAGGGCTACACCCGTACCAAGCCGGGCAACATCGGCGTGTGCATCGGCACCTCCGGTCCGGCCGGCACCGACATGATCACCGGCCTGTACTCCGCCATCGGCGACTCCATCCCGATCCTGTGCATCACGGGTCAGGCGCCGACGCACGTCATCCACAAGGAGGACTTCCAGGCCGTCGACATCGCCTCGATCGCCAAGCCGGTCACCAAGATGGCGGTGACCGTCCTGGAGGCCGCGCAGGTCCCCGGTGTCTTCCAGCAGGCCTTCCACCTGATGCGCTCCGGCCGTCCCGGCCCGGTCCTGATCGACCTGCCGATCGACGTCCAGCTCACCGAGATCGAGTTCGACCCGGAGACCTACGAGCCGCTGCCGGTCTACAAGCCCACCGCCACCCGCGCCCAGATCGAGAAGGCCATCACCTTCCTTCTGGAGTCGGAGCGCCCGGTCATCGTGGCCGGCGGCGGCGTCATCGGCGCCGACGCCTCCGACCTCCTGGTGGAGTTCGCCGAGCTGACCCAGACCCCGGTCATCCCCACCCTGATGGGCTGGGGCGCGCTGTCCGACGACCACGAGCTGAACGCCGGCATGGTCGGCGTGCAGACCTCGCACCGCTACGGCAACGCCAACTTCCTGGAGTCCGACTTCGTCCTCGGCATCGGCAACCGCTGGGCCAACCGCCACACCGGCTACAAGCTCGACGTCTACCGCCAGGGCCGCAAGTTCGTCCACGTCGACATCGAGCCCACCCAGATCGGCAAGATCTTCCCGCCGGACTACGGCGTCGTCTCGGACGCCAAGGCCGCCCTGGAGCTGTTCGTCGAGGTGGCCAAGGAGCTGAAGGCGGCCGGCAAGCTGCCCGACCGCGGCGCCTGGGTGGCCTCCACCCAGGAGCGCAAGGCCACCCTGCTGCGCCGTACGCACTTCGACAACGTGCCGATGAAACCGCAGCGCGTGTACGAGGAGATGAACAAGGCCTTCGGCCCGGACACCCGGTACGTCACCACCATCGGCCTGTCCCAGATCGCCGGCGCGCAGATGCTGCACGTCTACAAGCCGCGCCACTGGATCAACTGCGGCCAGGCCGGCCCGCTCGGCTGGACCATCCCGGCCGCGATCGGCGTCGCCAAGGCCGACCCGGACTCCCCGGTCGTCGCGCTGTCCGGCGACTACGACTTCCAGTTCCTGATCGAGGAGCTCGCGGTCGCCGCCCAGCACAAGATCCCCTACGTGCACGTCCTGGTGAACAACGCCTACCTGGGCCTGATCCGCCAGGCGCAGATCGGCCTGGACATCAACTTCCAGGTCAACCTGGAGTTCGAGAACATCAACACCCCGGAGCTCGGCGTCTACGGCGTGGACCACGTCAAGGTCGCCGAGGGGCTCGGCTGCAAGGCCATCCGGGTCACCGAGCCGGACCAGCTGGGCGCCGCGTTCGAGCAGGCCAAGAAGCTCGCCGCCGAGTACCGGGTGCCGGTCGTCGTGGAGGCGATCCTGGAGCGGATCACCAACATCTCGATGAGCCGCACCATGGACATCAGCGACATCTCCGAGTTCGAGGACCTGGCCACCGAGCCCGGCCACGCGCCGACCTCGATCAAGACGCTGAAGGTCTGACGGATCCGGCACAAGCCAGGGGCGGCCCGCCCGGGGGGACGGGCCGCCCCTTCGTCATG
>NZ_JACBWZ010000407.1 GCF_013870595.1 Streptomyces sp. WELS2
CGGCACGCCGAAGGTCTGGACTGGACCACCGGACTGTCGCCCCGGCAGGCCCGGTGCAGTCGGCGGACGGTGAGCGGGTCGAGTGCGGCGCCGGCGAGCAGCCGGGCGGTGTCCTCGTACGGGAGGGGGCAAAGGTGCAGCCGGGGCAGCAGTTCCCCGGTCCACAGCCGGGACACCGCGCCGGGCGCCGGTACGCCGTCCGCCGCGGCCACGATCAGCCGGGTGCGGCCGTGCACGGCCAGCTGGTGGACCAGCGCGGCGGAGGTCTCGTCCAGCAACTGGGCGTCGTCCACGACGAGGACCCGTACGCCGGACAGCGCGCGGACCGCGCGGTGCGGCGAGACGGTGTCGGGGAGCAGATGCGCGAACGCCGCGAGCGGCAGGTGCCGGGCCTCGGGCGTGCCGGTCACCCGGGCGTGGTCCAGGCCCCGGACCGCCTCGGTGATCAGCCGGGTCTTGCCGTGGCCCGCCGGTCCGGTCACCACGATGCCGGGCCGTCGCCCCGTCAGCGCGGCGCGCACCGGTTCCAGTTCCTCGGTCCGGCCGGTGAACGGCCAGGGCATCCGGAGGGTCTTCGCGTCCTGTCGGTGAGTCCTCACACCATGCCGAGCGCGGATACCCGGTTCTGATACAGGGCGACTTGAGTAGGCCCCGACTCAGGTGCGCGGCCGGGCCGGGCGGCACTCTGGTGGCATGACCCGACGCCTCTGCTCGCTTCCGCGGCAGCCGGTCCCGTCGTTCGCACCGGGACCGACCGCCGAGCGGCTCGGCGCGCTGCTCGCCGGACGGCGGATGTGGGTCGGCGGCACGGTGCTGCACCACTGCTTCCCGGACGCCCGCACCGACGCCTCGGTCATCCCGGTCCCCGGGACCGGGGAGCCGCGCCGGGTGCCGTGGGCGGGCGCGGACGTCACCTACGGGGGAGGTGACGTCCGCGCCCACGCCGTGCCGTACCCGCTCAGGACGCGGTGCGCAGCGGCTCCACGCCGATGACCTTGCGGTAGACGCGGGCGCCGTCGCCGTAGTCGTCGACGGCGTAGTGCCAGGTGGCCTGGTTGTCCCAGAGCACGAAGTCACCGGGGCGCCAGCCGAAGCGGATCGTGTAGTCCGGCGAGGCGGCGTGCCGCAGCAGGTGCTCGAGCAGGACCCGGCCCTCCTGCGCGGTGACGCCGGTGAGCGCGAGCGCGGAGGAGCTGAGGAAGAGTCCCTTGCGTCCGGTGAGCGGGTGTTCGAGGACGACCGGGTGCTCGGTGGTGGTCTCGCCGGGGGCGGTCTTCCGGCTGCCCTGCGCGTAGTTCTCCGGGTTGCCGTCGTAGACCGCGTTGACGCCGGCCAGCAGCGTCTTGAAGGGCTCGGACAGGTCGTCGTAGGCGGCCTGGAGGTCGGCCCACAGGGTGTGGCCGCCGAGTTCGGGCACCTCCTCGTAGGTCAGTGACTCGATGGCGAAGGCGGGGGTGCGCCACAGGCCGCCGATGTGCCAGGTGCTGGCCTTGCCGGTGTGCCGCACGTTGTAGGGGTAGACCAGCGGGTGGTCCGGGTGGCGCTTGGCGGTGGGGTGGTCGAACGGCTCGGCGAACAGCCGGACCGCCTCCACGTGCTGCTCGGGGGTCAGGTGCTGGTCGCGGAACACCAGCACCTTGTGGTCGCGGAAGGCCTCGCGCAGCGCGTCGGCGGTGGCCGCGTCGACGGGTCGGGTCAGGTCGACGCCGGTCACCTCCGCGCCGATGCGCGGGCCGGTCCGGTGGACGACGAGGCTGGTGCCGGGATCGGTGACGGTGGTCATGTCCATCTCCTCGGTGGGGCGCTCGGGTGTGTGCCGGTGTGGACACGCGGCGGCTCAGCGGCCGGCCGGCACGGGGGTCGGTGCGGGCGCCGGCCGGGGGACGACCGGGGCCCAGGGGAACGGCGGGTCGGGGATGTGGCGGCGCAGCACCGGGGCGACCTCGGACTGGAAGAGTTCGAGGGAGTCGCGGTGCCGTGTGGGCGGCAGCCCGCCCGCGTCCGCCGCCACGTGCAGCACGGTGTGCCCGAACTCCTCGTGGTAGCGGTGCACCTTGTCGATCACCTGCTCGGGACTGCCGATCAGGGCCGAGCTGCGGGCGACGAAGTCCTCCAGGGTCTCGAAGACCACGGGCAGGCCCGCCGACCGCTGGAAGGCCAGGTTGGCCTCGAAGACCGGGCGGTACGCCGTCAGCGCCTCCTGCGAGGTGCGGGCGACGTACAGGCCGGCCGTGCCGGCGCCCACCACGAGGTCCGCCGGGTCGTGGCCGTAGTGCTCCCAGCGCTCCCGGTAGTGGCGGATCAGCGCGGCGTACGGCTCGATGGGGTGGGTGACGTTCGCCGAGAACAGCGGGTCGCCGTGGCGTGCCGCGAGGTCCACGGACTCCTCGCTGGTGGCGCTGCCGTGCCAGACCCGCACCGGCCGCTGGTACGGGCGTGGCCACACCTCGGCGTCCTTCAGCGGCGGCCGGAACCGGGTGTCGGCGCTCACCTTGTCCTCGCGCCACAGCCGCCGGAACACCTCGTAGCTCTCGGCGTTGCGGGCCCACTGGTCGTCGGGGGTGACCTGGAACAGCTCGCGCTGCGCGGTGCCGTTGCCCTTGCCGATGATCAGGTCCAGCCGGCCCTCGGACAGGTGGTCCAGGGTGGCGTAGTCCTCGTACGCGCGCACCGGGTCGAGCAGACTCAGCGTGGTGACGGCGGTGAACAGCCGTACGCGGCGGGTGAGCGCGGCGATGTGGGAGAGGACCACCGTCGGCGCGGAGGACAGGAACGGCCGTTCGTGCCGCTCCCCCACGCCGAACCCGTCGAAGCCCAGTTCCTCCGCCAGGATCGCGTCGTCCAGCACCTCGCGGAACCGTTCGTGCGCCGGCTTCGGCACGCCGGTGGCGGGGTCCGGCCGGTTCACGATCAGGGTGATGGCGAGGAACTTCACGACGCGGCCCGCTCGGCGGGGGCACCGGTGCGCCGGCCGGCGTCTGGGTGGGCGAGGCCGAGGTGGTCGCGCAGGGTGGTGCCCTCGTAGTCGACGCGGAAGACGCCCTGTTCCTGGAGCAGCGGGACCACCCGGTCGGCGAACGGGTCGAGCCCGCCGGGGGTGATGTGCGGGACGAGGATGAAGCCGTCGGAGGCGTCGGCCTGGACGAACTCGTTGATGGTCCGGGCGACGGTGGCGGGCGAGCCGACGAAGGTCTGCCGGTTGCCGGTGTTGATGACCAGGTCGCGGATGGACCACTTGTTGGCCTCGGCGAGCTCGCGCCACTCGCGGGCGATGGCGACCGGGTCGCGGTACATCCGCACCTGGGCGCGGCCCCGGGAGATGTGCTCCTCGGCGACCACCGGGTCCACGTCGGGCAGCGGGCCCTCGGGGTCGTACGCCGACAGGTCCCGGTTCCACACGAATTCCAGGTGCTTGATCGCGGTGGCGCCGCTGACCTGTTGCCGGCGGACCTCCCGGGCGAGTTCGGCGGCCTCCTCGTCGGTGTCGCCGAGCACGAAGGTCGCGGCGGGCAGGATGAGCAGGTCCTCGGGGCGGCGGCCGTACTTGGCGAGGCGGGACTTGACGTCCGTGTAGAAGGCCTGGCCCTCCTTCAGGGTGGAGTACCGGCTGAAGATGGCGTCCGCGTCGGCGGCGGCGAACTCGCGGCCCTCGTCGGAGTCGCCGGCCTGGAAGATGACGGGGCGGCCCTGCGGGGAGCGCGGGACGTTGAACCGGCCCTGGATGTCGAAGTGCTGTCCCTTGTGCACGAACGCGCCGGCCCGGGCGTCGCGCAGGAAGGTGCCGGTGGCCTGGTCGGCGAGGATCTCGTCGCCGTGCCAGGAGTCGAACAGCTCGTGCGCGGTGGCGAGGAACTCCTTGGCGCGGGAGTAGCGTTCCTCCTGCGGCAGGAAGCCGCCGCGCCGGAAGTTCTCGCCGGTGAAGGCGTCCCAGGAGGTGACCACGTTCCACGCGGACCGGCCGCCGGAGAGGTGGTCGAGGCTGGCGAACTGCCGGGCCACCTCGTACGGTTCGTTGAACGTGGAGTTGATGGTGCCGGTCAGGCCGAGCCGGTCGGTGACGGCGGCCAGCGCGGCGAGCACGGTGAAGGTGTCGGGGCGGCCGACCACGTCCAGGTCGTAGATCTTGCCGCCCTGTTCGCGCAGCCTCAGGCCCTCGGCGAGGAACAGGAAGTCGAACTTGGCGCGTTCGGCGGTCCGGGCGAAGTGCGCGAAGGAGCTGAACTCGATGTGGCTGCCGGCGGCCGGGTCGCTCCAGACGGTGGTGTTGTTGACCCCGGGGAAGTGGGCGGCCAGGTGGATCTGCTTCAGCGGCTTGCTCATGGTGGGGCGAGTCCTCCCGGCTCAGGCGGCGGTGGTGGCGTAGCGGTTGGCGGGGCGGGTGAGGCCGAGGTGGCCGCGCAGGGTCGTGGCGTCGTAGGCCGTGCGGAAGCGGCGGCGGCGCTGGAGTTCGGGCACCAGGTCCCGGGTGACGCGGGGCAGGTCGTGTCCGGTGACGGCGGGCCGCAGCCGGAAGCCGGTCAGTCCGCCGGCCGCCAACTCCTCAAGAAAATCGGCGAGTTGTCCGGCAGTTCCGGTGAAGACGCGGGTGTCGCTGGTGTACGGCTCGCCCGCGAGGGTGTCGAGCCGGTCCAGCCGGGCCCGCGCCGCTGACTCGCTGTCGTCGAGCAGGACGACGAGGTCCCCGAAGACGTGCAGCGGATCTCCGGCGCGGCCGGCCGCCCGCTGCTCGGCGCGGATCTCGGCGACGATGGCGCGGGCCTGGTCCGCGTCGTGCGGGGTGACGTAGCCGATGTCGGCCTGGCGGGCCACCAGCCGGTACGGGACGGTCTCGTGGGCGAGGGCGGTGACCAGCGGCTGGCCCTGCGGCGGGCGGGGGGTGATGGAGGGGCCCTTGACGCTGAAGAAACGGCCCTCGAAGTCGATGTAGTGCAGCTTGTCCCGGTCGATGAAGCGGCCGGTCGCCGCGTCCCGGATCTCGGCGTCGTCCTCCCAGCTGTCCCAGAGCCGGCGCACGGCCTCCACGTAGTCGGCGGCCTCGTCGAACAGTTCGGTGACCGTTTCACGCGTGACGGGGCTGTCCTGGCCGTCGACCGGGCGGATGGTGCGGCGGCCGAAGTGGCCGGCCTCGTCGGGGCGGGCGCTGATCCGGACCCGCAGGCCCGCGCGTCCGGTGCTGACGTAGTCGAGGGTGGCGATGGCCTTGGAGATGTGGAACGGCTCGGTGTGGGTGGCCACCACGGTCGGGACCAGGCCTATGTGCCGGGTGAGCGGGGCGACACGGGAGGCGATGAGGACCGCGTCGAGCCGGCCGCGGACCTGGTCGGTGCGCTCGTCGGGCCCCCGGCGCAGCGAGGACTGCGGGCCGAGGCCGTCCTCGATGGTGACGAAGTCGAGCAGCCCGCGTTCGGCCTCGGTGATCTGGTCGGCCCAGTAGCCGGCGGTGAACAGGTCCCGGGGGCGGGCGACGGGCTCGCGCCAGGACGCGGGATGCCAGCCGGTGCCGTCCAGGGCGACGGCGAGGTGCAGGAGTGCGGAGGGAGTCGGCGACACGTCGGTGCCTTCCT
>NZ_JACBWZ010000408.1 GCF_013870595.1 Streptomyces sp. WELS2
TGCCCTTGGCGGCGCCCGCGCAGACCTCGGCGTCGCGCGGGGCGCCGTCCTCGCCGAGCCCGGACCAGGGGCCGTGCAGGCTGACCGAGTCGCGCACGCTCACGGCGTGCAGCTCGGCGAAGACCAGCCGGAGCTGCTCGACCGCACGCAGACCGCCGCCGAGACCGCCGTACGACACGAAACCGACCGGCTTGGCCTGCCATTCGCGCGGGTGCCAGTCCAGGAGGTTCTTCAGGGCGGCCGGGAAGCTGTGGTTGTACTCGGGCGTGACGACCACGTAGGCGTCGGCGGCGGCGAGCCGCGGTGAGATCTCCCGCAGCGCGGCGGCGGCCTCGGGGCCGGGCGTGCCGCCCCAGTCCGGCAGCACCAGCGGCAGGTCCACCCCGGCCAGGTCGATCACGTCGAAGGCGAGGTCCGGGCCGGCCTGGGCGGCGGTGGCGAGGAACCAGTCGGCGACCGCGCGGCCCTGACGTCCCTCCCGCACGCTGCCGACGATGACGGCGACGCGGAGCGGCGAGTCCTCGGTGGCGCGGGCCCCGGTGACGGAATCGGTGACGGACATGGCTGTCCCCCCTCTGGGCGATGTGATGGCGGGCGACCGCGTCCGGCGAGCGCCCTGCCAACAAAGTACAACGGTCGTTGTAGTAATTACAACGGCCGTTGTACCTCGGTTAGGGTGGGCTGGTCACGCGGGAGCCAGGGAGGCGCGGATGGGCGGGACGGAAGAGGCCCGGCTGGAGCGGGCACGGGACGAGGTGTCGCCGCGCAGGCTGCGCAAGCAGCAGGACATCGCGAGCGCCGCCTGCGCGGTCTTCGGCCGCGAGGGTTACGCGCGCGCCTCGGTCGACGCGCTCGCCGCCGCGGCCGGGGTCTCCACGCGCACGCTCTACAACCACTTCCCCGGCGGCAAGGCACAGCTCTTCCGGGCGGTCGTCACCTGGACGTCGGGCGAGGTACGGGACGCCCAACTGGCCCGGCTGCGCGCCGCGCTGGACCCCGAGCGCCCACCGCGCCCCGAGGACCTCGAACGGGACCTGGTCTCACTGGCCCGCGGGCTCATCCGGCTGATGGCCGACTACGCGCACCACTTCGCCCTGGTCCGCCACATCCACGCGGAGGCCGACCACGTGCCGCCCGAGGTCCTCACGGCCTGGCACGAGGCCGGTCCGGCCCCGGTCGGCCGGGCGCTCACCGAGGCGTTGGCCCGCCTGGAGGACGCCGGCCTGCTCGACCTGCACGGCGACGCGGCACTGGCGGGGGGCCACTTCATGGCCCTGATCTCCCATGTGATCACCCAGTTCACCCACTACGGGGTGCTGCCACTGCCCGCCGCGGAACAGGAACGCCTGATCAGGGGCGGGGTGTCGGCGTTCCTGCGGGCGTACCGGGCGGGGTGACCGGCGCGGTACGCCCCCGGAACGAGACGGCGCCCGGGCCGGCCTGAGCCGGCACGGGCGCCGCACCGCGGGCCGGGGTCTGTTCGACCCGGCCGCGCACCGTAGGCCCTGTGGGACTCGAACCCACAACCAATGGATTAAAAGTCCACTGCTCTGCCAATTGAGCTAAGGGCCCGGGCGATGTTGCTTGTCCGAGCATAGCCGGACGGGGCCGTCTCGCCGATCGGGTATCGGGGACACGGCCGCGTCGCGGTGGGCGGGGCGGGCGTGATGGTCACTTTTCGGCCGGTGTGGGGGCCGGCGGACGGGCCAGGAACCAGTGGCGGGCCGACGCCAGCCACCAGGCCGCGGCGAAGCCGAGGACGGCGAGGACGGCCACCGGGGCGTAGTTGAAGGTCTTCCAGGTGACCGGGGAGACCTGCGGCAGCATGAACAGCACCGTGATCACCAGCACCCAGGTCACCGAGACCACGCCGACCGCCCCGGACCAGCGGCCCAGGTGCCAGGGGCCGCGCTCGAACGCGGCGCCCTTGCGGACCCGCAGGAAGGTCGGGATGACGTAGGCGATGTACAGGCCGATGACCGCGATCGACGTCACCGCCGCGTAGGCCGTGGTGTTGATCAGGTAGGGCAGGCCGAGGGCCAGCGCGCCGAGCGCGGCCAGCCAGACCGCCGCCACGGGGGTGTGGGTACGCGGGCTCACCGTGTGCCACAGTCGGGAGAACGGCAGCGCGCCGTCCCGCGAAAAGGCGTAGATCATACGGCTGTTGGCGGTGACGGAGGCCATGCCGCAGAACAGCTGGGCCCCGATCACCACCAGCAGGAGCAGCTTGCCGGCGGTGGCCCCGAGGGCGTCCAGGAGGATCTGGGCGGGCGGCGCGCCGGTGGGGGAGGCGAGTTCGGTGTCGTAGGACTGGATGGCGAAGGTGAAGCCCAGCAGGAGCACGAAGCCGGCGATCCAGGACGTCCAGATCGAGCGGACGATGCCCTTCGGGCCCGCCGTGGCGGCGTCCCGGGTCTCCTCGGTCATATGGGCGGAGGCGTCGTAGCCGGTGAAGGTGTACTGGGCCATCAGCAGCCCCAGCAGGACCACGTACGGGCCGCTGCCCCAGCCCGTCTCGTTGACGAAGCGCGTGAAGACGAAGGACGCCGGCTGGTGGTGGTCGGGGACCAGCGCGAGCGCGCCGGTGATCAGCGCGACCCCGAGGACGTGCCACCACACGCTCACGCCGTTCAGGTAGGCCACGATACGGACGTTGAAGGTGTTCAGCAGGCCGTGCAGGACGAGGATCGCCGCGAACAGCGCCACCGTGCGGCCCGGGGTCACCCGGAATCCGGTCTCGAGGTTCAGGTAGGCGCCCAGGAAGGAGGCCGCGCCGAAGTCGATGCCCGCGGTCACCGCCACCTGGCCCAGCACGTTGAACCAGCCCGTGAACCACGCCCAGGCCGCCGCCGAACGCGCGGGCGCCAGCCGGTGGGCCCAGAAGTACAGGCCCGCCGAGGTCGGGTACGCCGAGCAGATCTCGGCCATCGACAGGCCCACGAACAGCGTCATCAGGCCGACCGCGACCCAGCCCCAGGTGATCACGGCGGGGCCGCCCGTGGTCATGCCGAAGAGGTACAGGGTCAGACAGCCGGAGAGGACCGAGATGATGGTGAAGGAGACGGCGTAGTTCGAGAACGCCGACATCCGGCGGGCGAGGGCCTGGGTGTAACCGAGCTGGGCCAGCCGCTCCTCGTCCGACGGGCCGGGCGCCGCCCGCTGTCCGGTCACACGCGCGTCGTCTGCCATGTCCCCAGCAATTCCCAGCCCGCCGTTGTGATATGCGCCACTCGGCAGGTACGCGGAAGGGCCCGTACGACCGGTGTCGTACGGGCCCTCGCCTCAGCTCACCGAGTGTCAGCCGTTGCGCTTCCAGCGCGGCTTGTCCTCGCGGCGGCCGAAGGAGCCGCCGGTGCCGCGGTGGTCGTCACGACGGCCGTAGGGGCGGTCGTGGCCGCCGGAGCGGAAGCCCGGACGGTCGTCACGGCGGTCGCGGTTGAACGGACGGTCGCTGCCCCGGTGCCCGCCACGGTCGTCACGGCGGAAGCCCGGGCGGTCGTCGCGGCGGAAGCCGCCCCGGTCGTCCCGACGGTCGTCACGGCGCTCGAACCCACGGCCGCCACGGTCGTCACGGCGCTCGAAACCACGGTCCCGGTCGCGGTCGAAGCCACGGCCGCCCCGGTCGTCACGGCGCTCGAACCCACGGCCGCCCCGGTCGTCACGGCGCTCGAACCCACGGCCACCGCGGTCGTCCCGACGGTCGTCGCGGCGCTCGAAGCCACGGCCACCGCGGTCGTCCCGACGGTCGTCACGGCGCTCGAAACCACGGCCGCCCCGGTCGTCCCGACGGTCGTCACGGCGCTCGAAACCACGGTCCCGGTCACGGTCGCGGTCGAAGCCACGGCCACCCCGGTCCTCACGGCGCTCGTCGCGACGGTCGTCCCGGCGCACGAGGAGACCGGGACCCAGCTGGTCCAGCGGGAACCGGCGCCCGCGGCGGGCGCGGCGGCGTGAGGCCTTCCGCTCCGCCGGAACCGGTCGGACCACTGTGACGTGCGTCTATGGCACTCGGTTTGCCTTCATGGGGGGTGGGTGCGTATGGTGGTAGATCGTTTGATCCCATTTGCCCGGCGCCATCACAGAGCGCGCCGTGTGGCGCGTACTCTCCTTTGCCGTGGCGGACCGCATCGAGGCGGTCGTGAGCGAATCACGGAGTTGACGGGCGCGTGCCGACGAGACTCCGGAAGGTTTCGCATTCGCATGTCCGTGTCCAGTACCGACCAGATCGTCATGTCCGAGAACGAGAACGAACTCGACGTGACGAACGAGGTCACCGAGGCCCCCGAGGCCGCTGACACCACCCCCCAGACCACCTTCGCCGACCTCGGCCTCCCCGAGGGCATCGTGCGCAAGCTCGCACAGAACGGCGTGACGACCCCCTTCCCGATCCAGGCCGCGACCATCCCGGACGCCCTGGTCGGCAAGGACATCCTCGGCCGTGGCCGCACCGGCTCCGGCAAGACCCTCTCCTTCGGTCTGCCGACCCTGGCCCTGCTGGCCGAGGGCCGTACCGAGAAGAAGCGGCCCCGCGCCGTCATCCTCACCCCGACCCGCGAACTGGCCATGCAGGTCGCCGACGCCCTCCAGCCCTACGGCGACGTCCTCGGCCTGAAGATGAAGGTCGTCTGCGGCGGCACGTCCATGGGCAACCAGATCTACGCCCTGGAGCGCGGCGTGGACATCCTGGTCGCCACCCCGGGCCGGCTGCGCGACATCATCAACCGCGGCGCCTGCTCCCTGGAGGACGTGCGGATCGCCGTCCTCGACGAGGCCGACCAGATGTCCGACCTGGGCTTCCTGCCCGAGGTCACCGAGCTGCTCGACCAGGTCCCGGCCGGCGGCCAGCGCATGCTCTTCTCCGCCACGATGGAGAACGAGATCCAGACCCTGGTAGACCGCTACCTGAAGGACCCGGTCTCCCACGAGGTGGACGCGGCCCAGGGCGCGGTGACGACCATGTCGCACCACATCCTCATCGTGAAGCCCAAGGACAAGGCGCCGGTCACCGCCGCGATCGCCTCCCGCAAGGGCCGCACGATCATCTTCGTCCGCACCCAGCTGGGCGCCGACCGCGTCGCCGAGCAGCTGCGCGACGCCGGTGTGAAGGCCGACGCGCTGCACGGCGGCATGACCCAGGGCGCCCGCACGCGGACCCTGGCGGACTTCAAGGACGGGTACGTGAACGTGCTCGTCGCCACCGACGTCGCCGCCCGCGGCATCCACGTCGACGGCATCGACCTGGTCCTGAACGTGGACCCGGCCGGCGACCACAAGGACTACCTGCACCGGGCCGGCCGTACCGCCCGTGCGGGCCGTACCGGCACGGTCGTCTCGCTCTCCCTGCCGCACCAGCGGCGCCAGATCTTCCGTCTGATGGAGGACGCCGGCGTCGACGCGGCCCGCCACATCATCCAGGGCGGTGCCGCCTTCGACCCGGAGGTCGCCGAGATCACCGGCGCCCGCTCCATGACCGAGGTCCAGGCCGAGTCCGCCGCCAACGCCGCCCAGCAGGCCGAGCGCGAGGTCGCCCAGCTCACCAAGCAGCTGGAGCGCGCCCAGCGCC
>NZ_JACBWZ010000409.1 GCF_013870595.1 Streptomyces sp. WELS2
GCTCCAGGCGGGGGCCGGCCGTGCGGGGCCGGCGGTGGTTTCGGTAGTCCGGGTAGGCCGCCACGCGGGTACGGACGGGTTCGGTCGGCAGGACGGTCCCGTTGGGCAGGAACAGGCGTCCGTCGCACGGGTCAGTGGTCTTCAGGGCGCGCAACTGCCTGGAGGTGAGCGCGTGGAAGATGACCAAGGAGGCCTGGGTGGCCCGCGTGGCCCGCGGCGCCTGCTGAGCCGTTTCTCCAGCGGCCGCGGGGTGTGCCGCGGTCTGGAGCATGTCCACACGCGAGGTACCGCTGTCGGGCAGGACGGCCACCGGCTCTCTCCCGCCGACACCCGGGGATCTTCGTCGAGTCGGCCGCCCCTTCCCATGGCCGGCCGCGACGACCCGCGGGCCGTGTACGTGCTGGGCCGCCCTTGGGCGGACAAGCCGCCGGCCGCCCGGATGGTGCGCCGCGCGATGCGGCCGGCGCGGCCCGGCTGGTTTGCGACAATTCGCGGTCTCCGTCAGGGCCGGGGCGCGGCAGCCCGGCGGCCACTGGGTGGTCGTTCATTAAACAGCTTTGTTTCATTGGTCTTGACCAATGCGAGGCCACTTGGCATGCTGGCGATGGCCGCAACCGATCATGTGTTCCCTTCCTGTACACGCTCTCCCGGATAAGTTCCGCATTCCGGCTCCATAAGGTCATGCGCCCGTCTCGCGATCCGAGAACGCGTCAGTCCTGATCGAAGAACAGCTGCAAGTCTGCAAGGCGCCATTGCGAATGAAAATGAAAAATATTCGCATTGGTGTATTGCCTCCGTGCCGTCCGTACGGAGGTCATCGCTCGTCTCAGGCACATCCCGTGGGCTGTCAGACAACAGGAGGCTGGTGCCGACGTGCAAGGAAACCTGACCGTACGTAGACCCGTACCAGAAGTGGACCTATGGGACCGGGTGGCGCTGCCGTCGGCGCCCCCGGAACCACCCTCCGGGCCCGTCGCCGCGCCCGGACTGCGCCGCGCCCTGTCCTTGCTCGAGGAAGGCGTGCTGACCAGTAAAGCCAACCGCTCCTGCGGTTCGTACGCGGCGCGGGCGGTGCCGTCGGCCGGCGCCCTGTACCCCTACGAGTTCGCCGTCCTCACCGGCGAGGACGGCGTACCGACGGCGTTCCGGGTCGACGCCGACCGGCGCACCTGCGCCCGGGTGGCCGCCGGGGCGGCCGTCGCCGCCGCACTCGACGCGTCCGATCTGGCCGTCCCGGAAGGCGGTGCGCTGGTCGTCACGCTTACCCGCCCCTGGCTTTCCATGCGCAAATACGGTGACCGGGGATACCTTTACACCCAGCTAGATGCGGGACACGCGGCGGGGAACCTTCTACTGGCCGCGGCCGGCCGTGGCGCGGCGGGGGCGCTACGGCTGCGCTTCCCGAGGGAATCCCTGTCGCAATTGCTGGAGGCGGACGAGAACTGCCGGGAGATTCACTCGGTGACCCTGCTGCCGGCCGGCCCGGCCGACGACTCCTGGACCCGGTGGACCGTACACGACGCCACCGACCGGGAAGGACGCGGACCCACCTGGCGGTCATGGCTGGAAAGAACCTGCTGGGACTCCCTCGCCGGGTGGACCGGGCACTCCGCGGTCCCGGCCCGCCACACGGTGGCCGCGCCGCTCGCGCGCGTCCGCACGGACGGACGGCTGCCCGCCGCGGACAGCGGTTTGGGCGATGCGTCCGCGTGGTCCGAACTGATCGGAACGCGCGCCTCCAGCAAGGCGTTCACCGGCGCCCCCGTCCCCGCCGCCGCCGTCTGGCAAGCGGTCTCGGCCCTGACGACACCGCTGGAGACCGACCTGCCCGGCACCACAGCGCTGTCCGCCACGCTCGTGCTGCGGTCGGCCGCGGAACCCGGACACGACGCGGTGTACCGGCTGGACACCGGCGAGCGGCGGCCGGGACGGCTGCCGTCCACCGACGAGGTGGCCCGAGCCTGCATGCAGCAGCGCGCCCTCGCCGGGGCCGCCGCGATCCTGCTGCTGCACGTGCCGCGCACCTCGCTCGCCGGGGCCGGCTCCGCCGCCGGCGCCGAGAACCTGCGCGAGCTCGCTTTCCGCTGCGGCGCCCTGGGCCAACTGCTCTACCTGGGCGCGCACCGCGCGCGGGTCGGCGTGACCGCCATCGGCGGTTTCGACACACCGCTGTGGCGAACGCTGGCGGGGCTGCCGGAGGACGACGAGATCCTGTACGCCCTGCTGCTCGGCCGCCCGGACGACTCGGGCATCAAGTTCGACCGGCTTGCCATGGCGCACGCCCAGAACGAGCGGTGACCCCGATGCGCGCCATCCTTCCCGAAATACTCACCGACGTCCTCGCCCGCCACGGCGACCGGGTCGCGGTCACCGACGCCGACGGTCTCCTCGGCTACGCCGACCTGGCCGGCCGGGCCCGTGCCGCGGCGGACCGGCTCGCCCGTTACGACGTGCGCGGCGAGCCGCCCCGGGTGGGTCTGTACGCCACCAACTCCGTCGAATACGTGGTCGCCTACCTGGCCACGCTGTTCGCGGGCGCGGTGCCCTTCCTGGCCGACTCGGCGTTCGGCCCGTTCGAACTCTCCCGGATCGCCGAGGACTGCGGGCTGGACCTGCTGATCCACGCTCCGAGCGCCGACGTACGGGACATCGTGAGCGAAAACCTCACAGACGACGGCGAGTTCGGCTACCTCACGGTCAGCCGGGTGCGCCGGTACGAAAGTCCGCGTCCGCAGCTGCTGGACGACACCGAGGTGTGCCGCTTCACGTCCGGCTCCACCGGCAGGCCCAACTGCATCGAGTTCTCCGGCACGGCCGTGTCCGCGGCGGCCGCCAACTGGGTGAAGGGCACCGGTCTCACGGCCGAGGACCGGATCGCCTGTTTCGCGGCGCTCTCCAACGGCCTGGCGTTCAACACCTCGTTGCTGGCGGCCTTCCTGCAGGGCGCCGCACTGCACCTGTCCCATGGTCTGCCTACCGCCTCCCGGGTCGTACGGCTCCTGGAGAGCACGGCCGCCACTCGGCTGGTGGCGTTCCCGGCGCTGTACGACTCGATCGTGCGGCGGGCCCCCGAGGAGGGCTTCGCCACCGTACGCACCGCGATCTCCTCCGGTGCCCCGCTGCGCGACTCGGTGCGCGAGGAGTTCACCCGGCTCACCGGCGTACCGATCCACAACTACTACGGTGTCGCCGAGACCGGGCCGCTGACGTACGCCGCCGACGCGACCGGCAGCGGGCTCGGCACGCCCCTGCCCGGTGTGCACCTGCTCGTCGAGGAGGACGGCATCCGGGTCAAGAGCGAGTCGATGGGCTCGCGTTACCTCAACGCGCCCGGCCTGTTCGAGCAGCGTCTCGACGGCGAGGGCTACTACCACACAGGTGACCAGGGCCGGCTGCTCGACGGCGCGCTCCACCTGACCGGACGCACGAGCCGGATGGTCAACGTGGGCGGGCGCAAGATCGACCCGATCGAGATCGCCGACGTGCTGCGCGCGGCCCCCGGCGTCCTGGACGCGGTCGCCTTCGAGGCCGAGAACCAGCACGGGGAACCGGCCCTGGCCGCCGTCGTCGCCGCGGAACCGGACGTGACCGCGCAGTCCCTGCGCGCGCACTGCGCGGCGGTCCTCCCGTCGTTCAAGGTGCCCGGCATCCTGCGCCTGGTGGAGCGGATACCGGCCAACTCGATCGGCAAGCCGTCCGTCGAGCGCCTGCGCCGCCTGCTCAGCACCCCAGACAGCCACTGAACCTTCCTTCGACCCACAGGACTTGCCCATGGACAGCAGTGCGCTCCGCGCCAAGATCATCGATCTCGTCATCGCGGCCGGTGACGGCAGCGTCACCGCCGCCGACCTCGCCGCCGCCGGCTACTCCCTGCGCGACGTCGGGTACACCTCGCTCTCCTACATGCGCCTGATCGACAGCATCGAGAACGAGGTCGGGGTCTACCTGGACCCGGAGGCCGCCATCGAGCACTACGAGACCATCGACTCCGTCACGGCCCTGGTGCTCGCCGGCGGTGCGGGCGCCGATGCCTGAGACTGCCGCGGCGGGCGGCCGCAGCATCGGGATCGTCGGCCTGGGGCGGCTCGGCTCGGCCGTGCGCGCGGTCTGCCGGGCGGACGGCACCAGGGTCTGCCTCACCGCCTCCCGCCGTACCGGCTGGTCCGCCGAGGCGGTCCCCGACGTGCTGATCGACGCGAGCGCCCCCGAGGCGCACCCGGACGTCCTCGACTACTGCGCGGGGCACCGGGTACCGCTCGTCGCCTGCGTCTCCAATCTGTCGGACACCCAGTGGAAGGCGCTGGCGCAACTGGCCGAAACGGTGCCGGTGGTCCGGGCGACCAACCTCTCCTTCGGCCACTACCTCCAGGCGCGCATCGCCGAGTTCACCGCCGCCTACGCCACGGGCCGGTTCGCCCCGGTGACCACCGTCCGCGAACGGCACCCGCTCGGCAAGGCACACCGGCCGAGCGCCACCGCGCTGGCGCTCGCCGGGACCTGGGCCGGGGCGAGCGGGCGGGAGGTGGCCGACATCGCCGACGAACGGTCCGGACTGCCCGTCAGCGAACACGAGCTGACCCACACCTGGGACGGCGAGTCGCTGCACGTGCGGCACCACGTCGGCAGCTGGACGGTGCCGGCCCGAGGCGCGCTGGCCGCCGCCGACTGGGCGCGCGCCGCCGCTCCCGGCCTGGTCACCATGCGGACCGTCTACGACGACCTGACAGCTAGGAGCAGGACATGACCACCGAGGAACCGCAGCCGCTGAACCCGGCCGAACGCCGGCTCGTTCTCCAGGTGGCGCTCGGCGCCCGGATGCTCTCCCTCGACGGCCACGACGACTTCAACCAGGGCCAGATCTCCGCCCGGATACCCGGCCGGGACGAGTTCTTCATCAAGGGCGCCCTGGTCGGCTTCGACGAGGCCGCCCCGGCGGACGTGGTCCGCTGCGCCGTGGACCCCGCCCGGCCCGCCCCGCCGCAGGCGCCGCCGGAACTCCCCCTCCACCAGGCCATCTACCGGGCCCGGCCGGATGTCAACGGCATCGTCCACAGCCACGCGCCGTACACCCTGCTGTTCGGCGCCACCGATCTGGAGATGCGCCCGGTCTCGCACGACGGCGCCTACTTCCGCGACCGGCTCGGCCTGTTCACCGAGACCAGCAACACCGTCCTGGACATCGCGACCGGTGAGCACATCGCCAAGGACCTCGGCGAGCACCCGGCCGTGCTGCTGCGCAACCATGGCGGAGTGATCGTCGGCAAGAGCGTGCGGCACGCCGCCGTCTTCGCCCAGGTGCTGGAGCGGGCCTGTCGCCTCCAGCTCACCGCCGAGAGCACCGGCGTGCCGTACGCCTGGTCCACCGACCGGGACGTGGCCGCCAAGCAGGACTTCGTCTACGCCGACCTCTCCGTCCGCTCGTACTGGGACTACGCCGCCCGCCAGGTCGGCCGGCACTGGCCGGAGACCGCCGGCTGGGGCCGCGACTGACCGCACCGCCCGAACGGCCGCCGGTCGGCCTCAGCAGGGTGGTGAGCATCCGCAG